>NZ_SZWS01000039.1:0-16492 GCF_005281245.1 Citrobacter sp. wls826 | reverse complement strand
GCAGGCCGGATAGCGGCTAACACCTTATCCGGCCTACCCAGCCTCTGCACTTTGCCGTACACTGCGGATATCGGCTAACAGAGGGCACCCTTATGGCACTCCCCCGCATTACCCAAAAAGAGATGACCGAGCGCGAACAGCGTGAACTGAAAACGCTGCTCGACCGCGCGCGCATTGCGCATGGTCGACTGCTGACCAACGCTGAGACCAACAGCATCAAGAAAGAGTACATCGATAAACTGATGGCCTTGCGCGAAGCAGAAGCTAAAAAAGCCCGCCAGTTGAAGAAAAAGCAGGCTTACAAACCGGATGCGGAAGCATCATTTTCCTGGTCAGCGAATACGCCAACGCGCGGCAGACGTTAACGCCCTTTCTTCTTACGCCCCGGCGAGGTAAAACGCTTCCCGTTTGCCGCCGGGCGCGATTTCTCTTTCTCTGCCGATTTTTCGATTTTCACCACCGGGCGCTTAATGCCTGCGGTTTTTGGCTTCGCTTTCGCCTTCGGTTTGGCTTCTGAGGACGAGTTCTCAATCAGCTTGAACAGGTCGATCAGTTCGTCATCCGTCAGGTCGCGCCATTCACCCAGCGGCAGGCCGGACAGACCAACGTTCATGATACGTGTACGCTCAAGCTTAGTAACTTCATAGCCAAAGTGCTCGCACATACGACGGATCTGGCGGTTCAGCCCCTGAATCAGCGTGATGCGAAACACAAACGGCGCTTCTTTCTTGACCTTACATTTCTTGGTGACGGTGCCAAGGATTGGCACACCGGCACTCATCCCACGGATAAAGTCATCAGTGACCGGCTTATCTACCGTCACCAGATACTCTTTTTCGTGATCGTTACCGGCACGCAGGATTTTATTCACCAGGTCGCCGTGGTTGGTCAGAAAGATAAGCCCCTGGGAATCTTTGTCCAAACGACCGATTGGGAACACGCGCTTGCTGTGGTTAACAAAATCAACAATGTTGTCGCGTTCGCTGTCTTCAGTGGTGCTGACAATCCCTACCGGCTTGTTCAGCGCGATAAAAACCAGATCTTCCGCTTCACGCGGCTCAATCAACCGACCATTCACTTTTACGACGTCGCCAGGCATCACCTGATCGCCAATGGTGGCGCGTTTACCATTCAGGAAGACATTCCCTTGTTCGATAAAGCGATCCGCCTCGCGGCGCGAGCAGATTCCGCTTTCACTGATGTATTTATTTAATCGGATGGATGAGTCGGGCAGCATAATTTCTCCTTTGACAGCGAAATATACCCTACCTTGCGGGGGATAAAAAAGCAGAGCGTGAAAATGTGCTATCGCATCTGATTACGTAATGCCTGCGGGCTGATACCAAATCGTTTTTGAAAGTGGTAACGCAAAGAGTTTGCGCTGCCGAACCCGGTTTGCTGCGCGATCTGCTCAATACTGATATGGGATGTATTGAGCGCCTGCTGCGCACGGTTTAGCCGTTCATTCATCAGCCAACGTGCGGGAGTAAGCCCCGTTGACTCCTGAAATCGCCGCATCAACGTTCGGGGACTCATACCGACCTGGCTGGCCAGAGCGTCAAGGGTATGCTTCTGCGCGATATTGTTATGTAACCAGTCAAGCAAAAGACCAAAACGCTGGCTTTCCCGACTGCGGGCAACAGGACGCAGTTGTTGCTGAGTCTGGCTGCCATCCCTGTGGGGCTGCAGCACCAGGCGACGGGCCACGTTATTGGCAACCTCAAGTCCAAAATCAGTGCGCACCACATGCAAACATAAATCAATCCCTGCCGCACTACCTGCCGAAGTGAGCACGTCGTGGTCACCGACATACAAGACATCTTCCACAACGTTGATGGCGGGAAAGCGTCGCTGGAGTTCACTGACGTAACGCCAGTGCGTCGTCGCCTTACGGTCATCCAGCAAACCTGCCGCAGCCAGAACAAATACACCAGAACAGATAGAGATGATTCGACAACCGCGTTGATGTGCTTCACGAAGCGCATCGCATAATGCTTCCGGGACCGGTGAGTTCACGTCACGCCAGCCAGGAATGACAATAGTGTCTGCTTCCTGCAGCAATTCATATCCACCGTCCACCACGATACGAACCCCGCCAGTTGCCCTTAATTCACCTTGATCAACCGAAGCCACGGCAAAACGATACCAGCCCTCTCCCAGTTCAGGTCGCGGAAGCCCAAAAACTTCCACTGCGACGCCAAACTCAAAAGTACATAGCCCGTCATAAGCGAGTGCAACGACCAACGGGCGAGAAGATGTTGTCATGATCCTGGCGGAATCTGTCATGGTCAGAGGGTGTTTCAAGGTTAATTTTTTGATGAGATAAGAGGTAACACAACAGCTGATTTCACCACAAGAGAAAACAACACTATGAGTACCGTAACAGATATTCCAGCCGCTTCATCTGCACAAGCTATCGCCCATTTCCAGCAACGTCTGAATATGGAGACGGATTGTTCTGACGTTCATTCCGCGATGGCTGCAGACGACAAAGATTTTGTGCTTTTACATGTGGTGGGGAGTGCAGAGAGTTTTTCCCGTTGTCATGTCCCTGGCGCGATTCATCTCCCCCATCGACTGATAAATACGGAATCCTTGAAAAAATGGCCACAGGACACACTGTTTGTCGTCTATTGCGCTGGCCCACACTGTAACGGGGCCGATCGCGCGGCGCTGAAGTTGGCGCAGCTAGGTCGACCGGTGAAAATAATGATTGGTGGTATTAAGGGCTGGGAGGACGAAGGCCTGGCGTTTGCCACTACGCAATAGGACGCTGTTTCAATAGATTGATCGTTGTTAAGTCTGAACGGGCTTTTCCAACAGGAGGTTGTGGTTAACCCGTTCGGCTTTCCCCCCTTCCAACATCGTGAGCCATATCAGTAAGGCGTTACGCTGATAGTGGTAGCATTAGCGCGGTTTGTAATTTTCTGATTACATGGAGAAATGATGGAACTGCTTTTATTGAGTAACTCGACGCTGCCGGGCAAAGGCTGGATGGAACATGCGCTACCGCTGATTGCTGAGCAGCTGAATGGTCGCCGTACGGCGGTGTTTATTCCGTTCGCTGGCGTGACGCAAACCTGGGATGAATACACGGCGAAAACGGCAGCCATCTTTGCGCCAATGGGCGTCAACGTTACTGGCATTCATACCGTTGCCGATCCGATCGCTGCCATTGAAAACGCAGAGCTGGTGATTGTCGGCGGGGGTAACACCTTCCAGTTACTGAAAGAGAGCCGCGAGCGCGGACTGCTGGCGCCGATTGTGGATGTCGTCAAACGCGGTGCGCTGTACATCGGCTGGAGCGCAGGTTCTAACCTCGCCTGCCAGACCATCCGCACCACCAACGACATGCCGATTGTCGATCCAAAAGGTTTTGATGCCCTGGGTCTGTTCCCGCTGCAGATTAACCCACATTTCACCAATGCGCTTCCGGAAGGCCACAAAGGCGAAACGCGCGAACAGCGTATTCGCGAGCTTCTGGTTGTGGCACCAGAGCTGACGGTAATTGGTTTGCCGGAAGGAAACTGGATTAAGGTGAGTAACGGCCAGGCGGTTCTTGGCGGTCCGAACACTACTTACGTCTTTAAAGCGGGTGAAGACGCGGTTGCCCTTGAAGCAGGTCACTGCTTCTAACCGACGTTGCCGGATAACGGCATAAATGCCTTATCCGGCCAACCGGTCCACCTCACTCAATAATCGTCGCGCTCATCGTCCTCATCCGGCTGTTCCAGCACGCTATAGGCCACGGAACAAAACAGCGAGTTCAGACGCTGCATATCGCCCAGCAGCGCCAGGTGCAAGGAGCTGGTCTCGATGCTCTGCACGTTCTGCTGATGCAGACGGTCAACGTGCGCATGCGAATAACGACGGTTGAGAATACGGAAACGGTGCTTGCTACGGCGCAGACGACGGGCGCTGGTCACGTCACCAGAGAAGAACACCGACATCGCCAGTTGCAGATTGCTGAGCAGTTGATCGAAGAGCGCATCCAGCTCTTTCAATCCTTCCACGGAGAATGCGCGACGAGCAGCCAGCGACTTATCCGCTATCTCACTGCCCATACGTTCGACAATATCGGAAGCCTGCTCGAGGTTAAGTGACATTTCGATAATCTCCGCCCAACGGCGTGATTCCTCTTCCGCCAGTTCATCCTTTGGCATCCGCGCCAGATAGAGCTTGATTGCCGTGTATAGCACGTTAATGTCGTCCGCCATCCTGCGCAGTTCTTTCTCTTCACGCGGCTCGCCGTGCATCACCTTCTTCAGCCCGTCCATCATCTGCTCCATCGCGTCGCCGATGCGCAGAGCTTCACGAGCGGCATTGGCCAGGGCCAGCGTCGGCGTATCCAGCGCACTGACGTCCAGATGCTTGGGCTTCAAATGCGCATCCAGCTCCGGCTCATCGCGGATGATGCGCTTACAAAAACGCGCCATCGGTTCTGCGAACGGCACCATCGCCACACAGCGCACCAGGTTGTAGAAGACATGGAAGTAAATAACCAGTTCAGATTTCGGCAGCGGCAGTTCATCCATCAGATTTGCCAGCGGATGAACAAACGGCAGGATAATCAGGCTTCCCACCAGCTTAAACAGCAGGCTACCGAGCGCCACACGGCGGGCGGCGGCGTTAGCGGCGCTGTTATTAAGCATCGCCAGCAGGCCAGAGCCGAGGTTGGCGCCAATCACCAAACACAACGCCACCGGGAACGAGATAATGCCTGCCGCGGTCAGCGTTGCCGTCAGCAGCACCGCCGCAAGGCTGGAGTAACTGATAATCGCGAACATGGCGCCAATCAGCGCATCCAGCATGATATCGCCGGTGAGCGAGGCGAAAATAACCTGTACGCCGTTAGCCTGGGTGATCGGTGTTACCGCCTGCACAATCAGTTCCAGCGCCAGTAAAATCAACCCCAGTCCAATACCAACCCGCCCCAGTTGCCCCACGCGAGACTGCTTACGTCCGAGAAAGAAGATCACGCCGATAAAAATCAGCAGTGGCGACAGCCAGGAGAGATCGAAGGTCAGGATACGCGCCATCAGCGCGGTCCCGACGTCGGCGCCAAGTACAATCACCAGCGCAGGGGTGAGCGCCACGAGGTCCTGCGCGACAAACGAGGTCACCAGCATGGTGGTGGCGTTGCTGCTTTGCACCAGCGCCGTCACGCCGATACCCGCACAAAAGGCGAGCGGCTTCTTTTCAACGCTACGGCTGAGCACGGTGCGCAAGCGGGCGCCAAAGACGCGCATCACGCCGGTACGCACGATGTGGGTGCCCCACACCAGCAGCGCGACGGCAGAAAGCAGATGTAGCAGAGTTAACACGGAATCAGGTTCTCCTTATCGTTATATGTTCCTGAGGCCGAAGCCTTCATTCAGTATAAGGGTTTAAACGTAATAAAGAGACAAGGCACTCATTGAGTGCCTTGTTTGTTGTAAATAAAGATGACAGTTTTGTGAATCAGTCAGCGTCATAGCCCAGATTAGGCGCTAACCAACGTTCGACTTCCGCCACGCTCATGCCTTTACGGAAGGCGTAATCTTCAACCTGATCGCGCTGGATTTGCGCCACGGCGTAGTACTTGCTGTCTGGATGACTGAAATACCAGCCGGAAACCGACGCACCTGGCCACATCGCGAAGGATTCGGTGAGCTTCATCCCAGTGTGCGCCTCCACATCCAGTAGTTCCCAGATGGTGGCCTTTTCGGTGTGTTCCGGGCACGCCGGATAGCCCGGTGCCGGGCGAATTCCCTGATAGTTTTCGCGGATCAGCTCCTCGTTGCTGAGGTTCTCATTCGCCGCATAGCCCCAGTAGACTTTACGCACGCGCTCGTGCAGATATTCCGCGAACGCTTCCGCCAGGCGGTCGGCGATCGCTTTCACCATGATCTTGTTGTAGTCGTCATGCTGGGCTTCGAAGGCGTCCGCCAGTGCATCTTCCTCCAGACCGCCGGTAACTGCGAAAGCACCGATGTAATCCGCTTTGCCGCTCAGTTTCGGCGCAACAAAGTCAGACAGGCAGTAGTTGGCGAAACCGACTTTTTCCGTCTGCTGGCGCAGGTGATGACTGACGTTGATGACGTGCGTACGCGTCTCGTCACGGTAAATCTCGATGTCGTCACCCACGCGGTTAGCCGGGAACAAGCCCACCACGCCGCGCGGATTCAGGGTCTTCTCAGCGCTGAGTTTATCCAGCATATCATTGGCGTCTTTGAACAGACGTTTCGCCTCTTCTCCCACCACCTCATCTTCGAGGATGCGCGGGTATTTCCCGGCCAGCGACCAGGTCATAAAGAACGGCGTCCAGTCGATGTAGTTGCGCAGCGTTTCGATGCTGGCTTCAACGCTCTGTACGCCGAGGCGGTGCGCCACCGGCGGCGTGTAGTTTTCCCAGTCGAAGGCCAGATCGTTGTCGCGGGCAGCCTGTAACGTTACTGGTGGGGTCCGCGGTTTCTTACGCGCATGCTGGATACGCACGGTTTCGTACTCTTTACGCGTACGGGCGACAAAGTCATCGCGTTGAGTGTCAGAGAGGAGTGCGGCGACTACGCCAACGGTACGCGAGGCGTTCTGCACATAAACCGTTGGACCACTGTAGTTCTGCTCGATTTTCACCGCCGTGTGCGCTTTTGAGGTGGTCGCGCCGCCAATCAGCAACGGAATAGTGAACCCCTGACGCTCCATCTCTTTCGCCACGTTGACCATTTCGTCCAGCGACGGGGTAATCAGCCCGGAAAGACCAATCAGATCGGCATTCACTTCACGTGCCGTTCTGAGGATTTTCTCCGCTGGCACCATCACGCCAAGATCGACGATTTCGTAGTTGTTACATTGCAGCACCACACCAACGATGTTTTTGCCGATATCGTGCACATCGCCTTTCACGGTAGCAATGACCATCTTGCCGTTGCTGGAGCCTTTCTCTTTGCTGGCCTCAATGTACGGTTCGAGGTAGGCCACCGCCTGCTTCATCACGCGGGCGGATTTCACCACCTGCGGCAGGAACATTTTGCCCTCGCCAAACAGATCGCCAACCACGTTCATCCCGTCCATCAGCGGCCCTTCAATCACCTCGATCGGACGCGCGGCCTGCTGGCGAGCTTCTTCAGTATCCTGCTCAATAAATTCGGTAATGCCTTTCACCAGCGAATATTCGAGGCGCTTTTTCACGTCCCAACTGCGCCATTCCGCCATCTGGGCATTGGCAGTGTCATCAGTTTTGCTACCGCGATATTTCTCAGCCAGCTCCAGCAGACGCTCGGTGCCATCGTCACGACGGTTGAGGATCACATCTTCAACCGCATCGCGCAGCTCGGCGGGCAGGTCGTCGTAAATCGCCAGTTGTCCGGCGTTGACGATCCCCATGTCCATGCCGTTGCGAATGGCGTAGTAAAGGAATACCGCGTGAATGGCTTCACGAACCGGGTCGTTACCACGGAAGGAGAATGACACGTTGGAGACGCCGCCGGAGATCAGCGCGTGCGGTAGTTCGCGTTTGATGTCTTCACAGGCACCGATAAAGTCCTGCGCGTAGTTGTTATGCTCATCAATCCCGGTCGCGACCGCAAAGATGTTCGGGTCGAAGATAATGTCTTCCGGCGGGAAGCCTACCTCTTCGGTAAGAATTTTGTACGCCCGTCGGCAAATCTCAATTTTACGCGCTCGGGTGTCGGCCTGCCCCTGCTCGTCAAAGGCCATCACCACCACTGCGGCACCGTAGCGTCGCAGCAACTTCGCGTGGTGGATAAAGGTCTCAACCCCCTCTTTCATCGAGATGGAGTTAACGATGCCTTTACCCTGAATGCACTTCAGCCCTTTTTCGATGACGTCCCATTTTGAGGAGTCGATCATAATCGGCACGCGGGCGATATCCGGCTCACCGGCGATAAGGTTGAGAAAACGCACCATCGCCGCTTCGGCGTCGAGCATCCCCTCATCCATGTTGATATCGATAATCTGTGCGCCGCTTTCCACCTGCTGACGGGCGACATCCAGCGCTTCGTTGTATTTCTCTTCTTTGATCAGTCGCTTAAATTTCGCCGAACCGGTGACGTTGGTACGCTCGCCGACGTTCACAAACAGGCTATCGTCGCCAATATTCAACGGTTCAAGGCCAGACAGACGGCAGGCTACCGGGATTTCCGGCAAGCGGCGCGGCGGCAAGCCTTCCACTGCGCGGCTCATCGCGGCGATGTGTTCCGGCGTGGTGCCGCAGCAGCCGCCGACCACGTTGAGGAAGCCCGCTTGCGCCCACTCGCGTATTTGCGCCGCCATAGTGTCTGCATCAAGATCGTATTCGCCAAAGGCGTTCGGCAACCCGGCGTTCGGGTGCGCGGTAACGTAGCATTCGGCAATGCGCGACAGCTCCTGCACGTACTGGCGCAACTCGTCAGGGCCTAAGGCGCAGTTCAGACCGAAGGTCAGCGCATCGGCGTGGCGCAGTGAGTTATAGAACGCTTCGGTTGTCTGACCGGAGAGCGTACGCCCGGAAGCATCGGTGATAGTGCCGGAGAGCATAATCGGCAACTCAACGCCCAGCGCTTCAAATTCGGTTTTAACCGCGAAAATAGCGGCTTTGGCGTTCAGGGTATCGAAGACGGTTTCAATCAGGATCAGGTCGCTGCCACCTTCCACCAGCGCTTTGGTGGATTCACGGTAGGCGGCCACCAGCTGATCAAAGGTAATATTGCGGTAAGCCGGGTCGTTGACGTCAGGCGAGATAGACGCCGTACGGTTGGTTGGGCCAAGCACGCCCGCGACATAGCGCGGTTTTTCCGGTGTGCGTGTCGTCCATTCGTCTGCCGCCGCGCGCGCCAGTTTGGCTGCCGCAAAGTTGATTTCCGCCGACAGGGATTCCATCTGGTAATCCGCCATGGCGATAGTCGTGGAGTTAAAGGTGTTGGTTTCGATGATATCCGCGCCCGCCTCAAAATAGGCGTTATGGATGGCGGCGATCACCTCAGGTTTGCTGAGCACCAACAGGTCGTTGTTGCCTTTCAGATCGCACGGCCAGTCGGCAAAGCGTTCGCCGCGGAAATCCTCTTCGCTCAGACGATATCCCTGGATCATGGTGCCCATACCGCCGTCCAGCACCAGAATACGTTCATTTAACTGCTGACGTAATTGTTCAACTTTGCTGCTCACACTCGCTCCCGACAACGCTCAACCAGACCGAAAAAAACTCAACAGACCATACTGGCACAAACCTGAGAGGTGGAAAAGAGAACAACGGCCAACATGAGACATGTTCAGCTTCACTCATCCGATCAGTACAGGAATTCTTGCATTATAATTGAATAAAACGAAAATGATTTCCACGATACAGAAAAGGAGTCCGCCATGGTTGCCACAATCCCCGCGAAACGCGGTAGAAAACCCGCCGCTGCTACCACGCCTGCAACCGGGCAGGTTCAGTCTCTGACCCGCGGCCTGAAGCTACTGGAGTGGATTGCGGAATCCAACGGCAGCGTGGCGCTAACCGAGCTGGCACAGCAGGCCGGCTTGCCAAACTCCACGACTCACCGTTTGTTGACCACCATGCAGCAGCAAGGATTTGTCCGTCAGGTGGGTGAATTAGGCCACTGGGCCGTGGGTGCGCATGCGTTTATCGTCGGCAGCAGCTTTTTGCAAAGCCGTAATTTGCTGGCGATTGTCCACCCGATCCTGCGCAAGCTGATGGAAGACTCCGGTGAGACGGTAAACCTGGCCGTGCTGGATCAAAGCGACCATCAGGCCATTATTATCGACCAGGTGCAGTGTACCCAGCTGATGCGCATGTCCGCGCCTATCGGCGGCAAACTGCCGATGCACGCCTCCGGTGCGGGTAAGGCGTTTTTATCCCAACTGAGTGAAGAACAGGTGACTGGCCTGCTGCACCGTAAAGGGCTGCACGCATACACCCACGCCACGCTGGTGTCGCCGGTGCATCTGAAAGAGGATTTAGCCCAGACGCGCAAGCGCGGCTACTCCTTTGATGATGAGGAGCATGCGCTGGGTCTGCGCTGCGTGGCGTCGTGCATTTATGATGAACACCGCGAGCCGTTTGCCGCTATTTCCATCTCCGGACCCATTTCGCGCATTACCGACGATCGAGTGACCGAGTTTGGCGCCATGGCGATCAAAGCGGCGAAAGAAGTCACGCTGGCATACGGCGGATTTCGTTAAGAAAGGGTTGCCGGGCATCAAGCCGCAAATCTGATGCAAAACCGCTGTTTGCGCCGGTAGGCGTAAACATCTTCCACGTGTCCTTCACGGATCCGCGTTTGCAGACCTCGCCAGTAGTCGGCGCTGAACAGGTCAGCATGCATCTCTTCAAATAGCGGCCCGATACGCGGGTCAGCGCATAGCCAGTGACGAAACTCTTCCGGGAAGACATCCCCCGGCGATACGCTATACCACGGTTCAGCGCTCATCTCATCTTCCGGGTAACGCGGCGGCGGGATATGACGGAAATTCACCTCCGTCATGTAGCAAATTTCATCGTAGTCGTAGAACACCACGCGCCCGTGGCGAGTCACGCCGAAGTTCTTAAACAGCATATCGCCGGGGAAAATATTGGCGGCGGCCAGCTGACGAATGGCATTGCCGTACTCTTCAATTGCATCGCGCAGTTGCTGGCCTTCGACCTGCTCCAGCCAGATATTGAGCGGCACCATCCGTCGTTCGATATACAAATGGCGAATGACAATCTGCTCGCCGAGATCGGTAATTTTTTCCGGGGCTTCCTGTAGCAACAGCGCCATCAGCGACGGATCGATTTGCCGTTTATCCAGCACAAAGTTCTCGAACTCCTGAGTATCAGCCATCCGCCCGACACGATCGTGCTCCTTGACCAGTTGATAACAGGCGCGGACGTGGGCGGCCGACATCTCTTTTTGCGGCGCAAATTTGTCTTTGATGACTTTAAAGACGCGGTCGAAGCCTGGCAGGGTAAATACCAGCATCACCATGCCGCGGATCCCCGGCGCTTCGATAAATTGCTCATCGCAATGGGCAAGATAAAGCAGATATTCGCGGTAACTTTCGGTCTTCGCGTGTTTCTGACAGCCGATCGCCATATACAATTCAGCGGTGGTTTTACCGGGCAGGATCTCGCGCAGCCACTCCACTAACGCGGCGGGCAGCGGGGCGTAAACCATAAAATACGAGCGGGCGAAGCCAAACACGATACTGGCTTCCGCCGTTGTGGTCAGGCAGGTATCGACAAACAGTTCGCCCTCGTCAGTACGGTGAATTGGCAGTAAAAACGGCAGCGTCCCGGAAGGGGTAATCAACTTCCCGACCAGCCAGGCGGCCTTGTTGCGATAAAACAGTTCGTTCGCCACCTGCAAATGACTGCGCTGCAACAGATCCGCCCCCAGCGTTTCGGTCAGGTGTTCGATGATGTAGTGGATATCCCGATGTCTGTTCTGCCACGGCAGACGCAAGGGCAGATCGCTGAGGACGCGCGTAAGCAGCCACTCCCAGCCGGTATCGGGAAAAAAGTCTTTCGCCAACGGGCGTGGGATCGTGCGAAAACGGCGCTCTGGCTGAGAGCTGAAAATAAACAGTCGCTCGGGAGTCAGCGAGCGGTGGTCAAATAACCGGCAATAGACGGAGTTAAAGAAACTCTCCGCAATCTCGAAGCGTGGATAATCTGGCAATAGCCGGGTGTAATGCTCTTTCACGCGAAGTAAAAAATCCGCGTCGGTACTTTTGCCATCAGTAATGCAGCGCAGTTGCTCCACCACCAGACCCACATGATGATCGTAAAGGTGGATACGGCTTTTCATCGCCTGCTGAACCGCGTGCCAGTCGGCATGTTCAAAACGCTGCTGCGCGCCGGAGGTCACTTCCAGAAAACGCCCGTACTGGGCGTCGAAACCTTGCAAAATCGTCTGAGCAATCAGTAATTCCAGGCCACGCGTCATCAATTTCTCCCATCCGGCACAATGTCATGCCGGATGGCGCGTTCGCTTATCCGGCCTACATCCTTTCGTAGGCCCGGTAAGCGCAGCGCCACCGGGCATTGATCAAAACTGCGATTCTTCAGTCGAGCCGGTCAGCGCGGTCACTGAAGAAGTGCCGCCCTGAATGATGGTGGTTACTTTGTCGAAGTAGCCTGTCCCTACTTCCTGCTGATGGGACACGAAGGTGTAACCGTCTTTAGCCGCCGCAAATTCCGGCTGCTGAACCTTCTCAACGTAGTGGCGCATGCCCTCACCCTGCGCATAGGAATGCGCGAGGTCGAACATGTTGAACCACATGCTGTGGATACCCGCCAGCGTAATGAACTGGTATTTGTAACCCATATCGGACAGCTGTTGCTGGAAGCTGGCAATGGTTTTGTCATCCAGGTTTTTCTGCCAGTTAAACGATGGCGAACAGTTGTAGGCCAGCAGTTTGCCTGGGAATTTCGCATGAATAGCATCGGCAAAGCGCTTCGCCAGTTCGAGGTCCGGCGTGGAGGTTTCACACCACACCAGATCCGCATACGGTGCGTAGGCCAGGCCACGGCTGATCGCCTGCTCAATGCCCGCATGCGTACGGTAGAACCCTTCGCTGGTACGTTCGCCAGTGATGAACTCGCTATCGTATGGGTCGCAATCAGACGTAATCAGATCGGCTGCGTCAGCATCGGTACGCGCAATCACCAGCGTCGGAACGCCCATAACGTCTGCAGCCAGACGGGCTGCCACCAGTTTCTGGATAGCTTCCTGAGTCGGCACCAGGACTTTGCCACCCATGTGACCACATTTTTTCACCGATGCGAGCTGATCTTCGAAGTGAACGGCCGCTGCACCAGCCTCAATCATCGATTTCATCAGTTCAAACGCGTTCAGTACCCCGCCAAAACCCGCTTCCGCATCGGCAACGATCGGCAGGAAGTAATCCACATAGCGCGGATCGTTCGGCTCAATACCGGTTGACCATTGGATCTGATCGGCACGACGGAATGTGTTGTTGATCCTGTCCACCACCGCCGGAACGGAGTTCGCTGGATACAACGATTGATCCGGATACATGCTGGACGCCAGGTTGGCATCTGCCGCCACCTGCCAGCCTGAAAGGTAGACCGCTTCAATACCAGCTTTCGCTTGCTGCAGCGCCTGACCACCAGTCAGCGCACCGAGGCTGTTGATATAACCTTTCTTCGATTCGCCGTGTAGCAGACGCCACATTTTCGCCGCGCCAAGCTGCGCCAGCGTGCATTCCGGGTTGACCGAGCCACGTAATTTCACCACTTCCTCCGCGCTATAGGGGCGGGTGATGCCTTCCCAACGCGGTTGAGTCCATTCTTGCTGTAATTCTTCGATTTGTTGAGTACGGGTTTTCATGTGCAGATGCTCCATTAGGATAAATTGTGGGTAAATTAGGCCAACAGGCGGTAGCCCGGTAACGTCAGGAAGTCAATTAACTCGTCGGAAGTGGTGATTTGCTCCATCAGGCGCGCGGCATCGTCAAAACGCCCGCTGCTGTAGCGGTGTTCCCCCAGTTCGTCCTGAATCACCAACATCTCTTCGGCCAGCATCTGGCGGAACAACGGTTTGGTAACCGGTTTGCCGTTGCTGAGCGTTTTCTGGTGGTGGATCCACTGCCAGATGGAAGTACGAGAGATTTCGGCGGTGGCCGCATCTTCCATCAGACCGTAAATCGGTACGCAGCCGTTACCGGAGATCCACGCTTCGATGTACTGCACCGCGACACGAATGTTGGCACGCATGCCTTCTTCAGTACGCTCACCTTCACAGGGTGCCAGCAATTGTTCTGCGGTAATCGGCGCATCTTCTTCACGGGTCACGAACAGCTGATTTTTATTTTCACCGAGTACGTCGTTGAACACCGCCATTGCGGTATCTGCCAGTCCTGGATGGGCAATCCATGTGCCGTCATGACCGTTATTGGCTTCCAGCGCTTTGTCCGCTTTTACCTTGGTCAGAACCTGGTTGTTACGTTCCGCATCTTTGCTGGGAATGAACGCGGCCATGCCGCCCATCGCGAACGCGCCGCGTTTATGACAGGTTTTAATCAGCAGACGCGAATACGCACTGAGGAATGGCTTATCCATCGTCACCACCTGACGATCCGGCAACACGCGATCCGGGTGGTTCTTTAGGGTTTTGATATAGCTGAAAATGTAGTCCCAGCGACCGCAGTTCAGGCCCACAATGTGGTCACGCAGCGCGTGCAGAATTTCGTCCATCTGGAAAACGGCTGGCAGCGTTTCAATCAGCAGGGTCGCTTTAATTGTGCCGCGCGACAGATTAAAGCGATCCTCTGCATAGCTGAACACTTCGCTCCACCATGCCGCTTCTTGCCAGGCCTGCGTTTTGGGTAGATAGAAATAAGGGCCACTGCCTTTTGCTAGCAACGTTTTGTGGTTGTGGAAGAAATAGAGGGCGAAGTCGAACAGGCTGCCCGGGATCGATTCGCCACGCCAGGTGACGTGTTTTTCCGGCAGATGCAGACCGCGAACGCGGCACACTAACAGGGCCGGATTGGGTTTGAGTTGATAAATTTTACCGGCTTCGTTGGTGTAGCTAATGGTGCCATTGACTGCATCGCGCAAGTTGATCTGCCCGTCGATAACTTTGCTCCACTCAGGAGCCAGCGAATCTTCAAAATCAGCCATAAAGACTTTGACGTTCGCGTTCAGCGCGTTGATAACCATCTTGCGCTCAACCGGTCCGGTAATCTCTACACGGCGATCCAGTAAATCATCAGGAATACCGCGAACTTTCCAGTTACCTTCACGAATGGAAGCTGTTTCCGAAATAAAGTCAGGCAACTTACCGTCATCAATATCCTGCTGCTGCTGGATACGTGCAGCCAGAAGTTTATTCCGCTTTGGCGTAAATCTTGTCACCAGCTCGGTCAGAAACTCCACCGCTTCAGCGGTCAGAATCTGCTGTTCCTGTTCGCCACGCGGCCTGGTGAAGATCAGTTCATCGGTTGTCGTTGCCTGTTGATTCATTGCGTAGTTCCTCGTCATTGATCCAAACACATCCCCAATGCGAACGAAGGATCGTTGTGCGGTTTTCGTTCAGCACAACTAAGACTACTCATTTAAATTTCAAAATCAAAAACAATTTCCATTTTTAATTTAATTATCAATTAACCTATTGATAACAATATAAATAAAATTTAATTACACAGTGAGGTGCGTTTCGGAAATAAAAAAGGCACCCGAAGGTGCCTGATTCAACATGCTGAAACGCTTAAGGATCGTCTGTTACAGAAGATTAATCCAGCGTTGGATTCATGTGACGTAGATCATATGGCGTGATCTGGTAAACGTAATAGTTGAGCCAGTTGGTAAACAACAGATTGCCGTGGCTACGCCAGGTTGCCCGCGGTTTATTTTGCGGGTCATCTTTTGGGAAGTAGTTATAGGGCACTTCCGGCGTTAAGCCCGCTTCGACGTCACGAAAATATTCACTGCCGAGTGTATGGGCGTCATATTCAGGATGGCCCGTTACGAAGGCGATACGTTTATCTTTGCTGGCAAACAGGTAGGCATCTCCCTCTTCTGTTTCGGCAAAAATCTCGAGATCGGTGTAGTCCCTGATAAGGGCAGCAGGAAAATCGGCATAGCGCGAATGCGGGGCCAGGAACGCATCATCAAATCCACGCGTCAGCAGCGCATGAGGATGAAGAATATGGTGCTCATAGACGCCTGAGAGTTTATCCGTACGGGTTTGCTTGGGAATTCCGTACAAGATATTTAATGCAGCTTGCACCGCCCAACAGACAAAGAGCGTCGATGTAACATGATCTTTCGCCCATTCAAGCACTTGTTTAATCTGCGGCCAGTAAGCCACGTCATTAAATTCAACCAGACCCAACGGCGCGCCGGTCACGATTAGCCCATCAAAGTTCTGATCGCAGATATCCTCGAAATTACAGTAAAAGTTATTCAGATGCTCCGTAGGGGTGTTGCGTGACTCGCGGGCATCAATGCGCAATAGCTGAACATCTACCTGCAGCGGTGAGTTAGAGAGTAAACGCAGGAACTGGTTTTCCGTTTCAATCTTCTTGGGCATCAGGTTGAGGATGAGCACCTTCAGTGGACGAATTTCCTGACCAGAAGCGCGAGATGACGTCATCACAAAGACGTTTTCCTCACGCAAGAAATTGACGGCGGGTAGCTCGTCCTGCACGCGAATTGGCATAACCTGATAACCTCACTACATACGTTTAAACGTTTAGACATCCAGATAGCTGAAGATACCCAGGAATCATGCGAATGTCGAGCCTGCATCCTCAAGTTGAGAAAGTTTCACGGCTCCTTGCTGTAGATTAGTGCAGTAAAGAAAAAAGGAGAATGCTATTCGTCGTTCGCGCAACAGGCAATGTGCTGCCGGGAGAGCCTGGTGTGCTGCGCTTCTCAGGCCTGAACACCGGTTACAACATGATGGGCTGGATAAAATGGTACGCTGCATCCGGCAGTTTTCACTCCCTGCAGACGCAAAAAAGCCCATCCGGCAGGATGGGCTTCTTCACTTATTTGATG
>NZ_SZWS01000040.1:0-1093 GCF_005281245.1 Citrobacter sp. wls826 | reverse complement strand
TTCACTCCCCGGCCAGGGAGGCGTGAAGTTCGCTTATAACCCTGTTGACCTGGGCTTCGTGCGCACATCCTCCGGCGTGGGAAAACGTATCTGCGGATACCGGGGTGCCAGCAACTCAATAATATTACGGGCCATCGCACATTCCAGCTGACACCGATGCCGGGCCTGAAACCATTATTATTGTGTGTACCGGAAGGTGAAATCCTGATGAAAATCTGATGACTCGCAGGGGTATAACCAGGCGGCAGGCGGGGACCGGCAGAGAACGGAGCCGGAGCGCGACCAGTCTGGAACTTCACGACAAACCATCATGCGCCTGCGGGACAATGCAGTCAGCCAGGAGGATGAGTTATCTTCCAGCGTCCAAAGGAATGCGGGGGTGATTATTGGTTAGGTCGCACATATTGATTGGGATTGTTTCTGGTTTGAGTTCGACCGTCCAACCAGCTTAGGCGATGCCCTGGAGTACCTTGTCAGTTATGGCCGTCTGAATGAGCGCGGCCAATATTTTGACCCGGATTTTTCGAGCTGGCGCCATAGACAGTAGCTTTATCGGCTACTTATCGCGCTAAATCAGCATGCGATATTTGCTTAATTCTTTTAAAGTTTGCGCCATACCTTGCCTTAGCAGCGCTTCAAAATATTCATCAACCGACACGGGCGGTTTCCGTAAACTACTGCGCTGCGTAGTTACGACCAAAAGCACAAGTGCTCTGTTTAAATCAAATAAACCCATAACAAAATCGTCAGGATGCAACGCTTCGATACCAAAGGCATCAAGAGCAGGTGCCGGAAAATCTTTAAGATTCAACGTAACCAGTAAACACCGTTAAGCGGGCATTTTAAATAGCCAAAAATTAGCCAGCCATTTTACATCGCACATTGCCATTTTTAGCCACCTCTTTCAGGGATCAGTTTGGATATAGAGAATTATTGTACGGCACGCCTGTTTTTTGAAAAGGATAACCTAGAATGCGATACCGCAAGAGCGGCAACTTAAAAGCGATAGCCGCTGACGCAAAATCAATCCATCACGCATCTCGACTGGTTAAATAATGCGCTTAACGTACTAAATTTTCCGATCTCCAAACTG
>NZ_SZWS01000041.1:112521-117188 GCF_005281245.1 Citrobacter sp. wls826 | reverse complement strand
TAAGTTCTGCGGTGGGGGTTGCCCTTGCGGCAACCGGTGGCGGCGATGGTTCTAACACCGGAACCACAACCACCACAACTACCAGTACCCAGTAATACCGGTACGTTTAATTCTAACCACACTTCGGTGTGGTTATTTTGCCGCTGCGGAGAAATGTCGTGAAGCGACCAGCGCTGATAATGGTTTGCCTGTTATTGCAGGCGTGCTCAGCCACCACCGAAGGGCTGGGTCATTCGCTATGGGATAGCGTGTTTGGTACTCCCGGCGTACAGATGACGGACGATGAAATCAAAAATATGCCCTACGCCAGCCAGTACATGCAGCTCAACGGCGGCCCTCAGCTGTTTGTGGTACTCGCGTTCGCGGAAAACGGACAGCAGAAATGGGTGACTCAGGATCGGGCCATTCTCGTCACGCAGTCTGGGCGCATGGTGAAAACGCATCTCGGCGGGGATAACCTGATCGAGGTGAATAATCTCGCGGCAGATCCGCTCATCAAACCAAACCAGATAGTCGATGGGGCAACGTGGACCCGCACGATGGGCTGGACCGAACATCAGCAGGTGCGCTATGCCACCGCCCGCTCGGTTTTCGAATGGGATGGCACTGACACCATTAAGGTTGGTAGCGAAGATACGCCAGTACGAATCCTTGACGAAGAAGTCACCACCGATCAAACGCGCTGGCATAACCGCTACTGGATCGACAGCGAAGGGCAGATTCGCCAATCGGAACAGTATCTTGGCGCACGTTACTTCCCGGTGAAAACCACGCTGATTAAGGCGGCAAAATCATGATGAAACGAGCCGTTGTGGCGCTGCTATTGAGCCTGAGCACTGCGTCAGTTTTTGCTGCGGGTAGCGTTAAGGTCTTTACCTCCGCCAGCGAAGAGCCAAAAACGTTGACCGGGGCCGAACATCTGCTCGACCTGGTTGGGCAGCCGCGGTTGAGTAATAGCTGGTGGCCAGGAGCGGTTATCAGCGAAGAGCGGGCAACGACGGAAGCAGAGCGTCAGCAGCAGGCATTACTGGCTCGTCTGGCGATGCTCAGCGCTGAAGAAAGGGGTGACGATGCCGCGGCTATCAACGCATTACGCCGACAAATTCAGGCGCTGAAGGTGACCGGCAGACAGAAGATTAATCTCGACCCGGATGTTGTGCGCGTCAGTGAGCGAGGCAACCCGCCGTTGCAGGGCAATTACACGCTGTGGGTCGGACCGCAGCCAACGGATATAACGCTGTTTGGCCTGCTAAGTCATCCGGGTAAACAACCGTTTATGCCCGGGCGCGATATCGCCAGCTATCTCGATGGGCAACGTCGGCTCAGCGGCGCAGATCGTAGCTACGCCTGGGTCATCTATCCCGACGGACGCACGCAAAAAGTCCCGGTCGCCTACTGGAACAAACGTCACGTTGAGCCGATGCCCGGCAGCATCATTTTTGTCGGGCTCTCTGATGCTGTCTGGCGCAGCACCCCGGATGAAATCAATGCCGACATTCTTCGCACCCTGACCCAGCGGATACCCGAATAATGAGAAAAACTTATCTGCTCAGCTTACTGGCGCTGGGCGTAAGCGTTGCCTGCCATGGTGAAACCTGGCCCGCGCCCATTGGACCTTCCCAGTCCGATTTTGGCGGCGTGGGACTGCTGCAAACCCCAACCGCACGCATGGCGCGTGAAGGCGAAATGAGCCTTAACTACCGCGATAACGATCAATATCGTTACTACTCTGCGTCGGTACAACTCTTCCCCTGGCTGGAAACTACCCTGCGCTATACCGATGTGCGTACCAAAAAATACAGCGGCGTGGAGTCGTTTTCTGGCGATCAGACTTATAAAGATAAGGCTTTTGATCTCAAACTTCGCCTGTGGGAAGAGAGCTACTGGATGCCGCAGGTGGCGGTTGGCGCGCGGGATATCGGTGGTACCGGCCTGTTTGATGCGGAGTATGTGGTGGCGAACAAAGCCTGGGGCCCGTTTGATTTCTCTCTCGGCCTTGGCTGGGGATATCTCGGGACCAGCGGCAACGTTAGCAATCCGTTTTGCTCATACAGTGATAAATTCTGCCATCGCGATAACAGCTACAAGCAGGCCGGTTCTATTGACGGTAGCCAGATGTTCCACGGCCCGGCGTCGCTGTTTGGCGGCGTAGAGTATCAGACTCCCTGGCAGCCGCTGCGCCTGAAACTGGAGTATGAAGGTAATAATTACCAGCAGGATTTTGCCGGCAAGTTGGATCAGAAGAGCAAGTTTAACGTCGGCGCTATTTATCGCGTCACCGATTGGGCCGACGTTAACCTCAGCTATGAGCGCGGGAACACCTTGATGTTTGGGGTCACGCTGCGGACTAACTTTAACGATCTGCGACCAAACTATAACGACAATACCCGCCCGAAATATCAACCACAGCCGCAGGATGCCATCCTGCAACATTCGGTGGTGGCGAATCAGTTAACGCTGCTGAAATATAATGCCGGGCTGGCGGATCCTAAAATTCAGGTGCAGGGCGATACGCTGTATGTGACGGGTGAACAGGTGAAATACCGTGATTCGCGCGAAGGGATCGAGCGTGCTAACCGGATCGTGATGAACGATCTTCCCGATGGGATTCGCACGATCCGCATTACGGAAAACCGCCTTAACTTGCCGCAGGTGACGACCGAAACGGAGGTTTCCAGCCTCAAGCGCCATCTGGAAGGCGAGCCGTTGGGCCATGAAACTCAACTGACACAAAAACGCGTCGAGCCCGTGGTACCTAAAACGACCGAGCAGGGCTGGTATATTGATAAGTCACGCTTCAATTTCCACATCGATCCGGTGCTAAATCAGTCGGTGGGCGGCCCGGAAAACTTCTATATGTATCAGTTGGGCGTGATGGGAACGGCGGATTTGTGGGTTACCGATCATCTGCTGACCACCGGGAGTTTGTTCGCCAACCTCGCCAATAACTATGACAAGTTTAACTACACCAACCCGCCGCAGGATTCGCATTTACCACGCGTGCGTACCCATGTGCGTGAGTATGTGCAAAACGATGTCTACGTGAATAACCTGCAGGCCAACTACTTCCAGTCACTCGGAAATGGGTTCTACGGACAGGTTTACGGGGGCTATCTGGAAACTATGTACGGCGGAGCGGGGGCAGAAGTGCTGTATCGCCCGCTGGACAGCAACTGGGCGTTTGGTGTTGATGCCAACTACGTGAAACAGCGTGACTGGCGTAGCGCGCAGGACATGATGAAGTTTACCGACTACAGCGTGAAAACCGGGCATTTGACGGCTTACTGGAATCCTTCGTTCGCCCAGGATGTACTGGTGAAAGCCAGCGTGGGGCAGTATCTGGCGGGGGATAAGGGCGGAACGCTGGAAGTGGCGAAACGCTTTGACAGCGGCGTAGTGGTGGGTGGTTATGCGACCATCACCGACGCCTCGCCGGATGAGTACGGAGAGGGTGATTTTACCAAAGGGGTGTACGTTTCTGTGCCGCTGGATCTGTTCTCGTCAGGCCCAACCCGCAGCCGTGCGGCGATTGGCTGGACGCCGTTAACACGCGATGGCGGCCAGCAGCTTGGACGTAAGTTTGGTCTGTACGACATGACCAGCGACAGGAGTGAAAACTTCCGCTGATAGATGGCCGGATGGGACCTGCGCTTATCCGGCTCTATAAACGACGTAATAATTTTGCCGGATTTCCCGCATACACGCCTTTCTCGGTGATCGATTTGGTCACCACGCTTCCCACGCCGACGACCACGCCATCGCAGATAGTGACCGCCAGAATGGTCGCTCCGCTGCCGATCGAGACATCGTCGCCAATCGTAATACGTCCCCAACTGTTGCGGTCGGCATTGGGTTTTCCTTCGCGAAACATATCGTTGGCGAACATCACGCCGTGACCGATAAAACAGCGAGCGCCGAGGGTGACATATTCGCAGATGAAGGTGTGCGACTGAATTTTGCTGTCTGCGCCAATCTGCGTATTACCCTGGATTTCAACAAATGGTCCGACAAAAACGTTGTCACCCAATGTGCAGTCGTAGAGATTTGCGGGTTCATAGATCACCACGTTCTCACCGCAGGTAACGTTGCGAACAGCGGATTGTCTGAGCTGCATAATTCATCCTGTGAAATGTGTCGTGACACTCATCATTCCCTGCTGACCTTTCTTGCACAAAATATAAACAAAAAATGTAGATCTCTGTCACATTTTTGCGTTATACAGGAACCTTGCCACTGAGTAAGAGGTGCTGTTATGACGTCGCTATCTCGTCCGCGCGTGGAGTTTATCTCCACTATTTTACAGACCGTGTTGAATCTGGGGTTGCTGAGTCTGGGCCTGATCCTGGTCGTATTCCTCGGGAAAGAAACGTTGCATCTGGCGGATGTGCTGTTCGCGCCGGAACAAACCAGCAAGTATGAACTGGTGGAAGGGCTGGTGGTTTACTTTCTCTACTTTGAATTTATCGCGCTGATTGTGAAGTACTTTCAGTCCGGTTTTCACTTTCCGCTGCGCTACTTTGTCTATATCGGGATCACTGCGATTGTGCGGCTGATCATTGTCGATCATAAAGCGCCGATGGATGTGCTGATCTATTCTGCGGCGATCCTGCTGCTGGTGATCACCCTGTGGCTGTGTAATTCCAAACGGCTGAAGCGAGAGTAAAAGA
>NZ_SZWS01000041.1:112238-112470 GCF_005281245.1 Citrobacter sp. wls826 | reverse complement strand
GCAATTGGGCTGCGGCGTGTTTTGGGTAAAAATTACTGCGCAGAGGCCGGCTGGGTTTTCTCCGCCGCGGGTTCCCACAGTTCTTCAAATTTATCCACCGTCATGATCGCCAATACGGTAAAGCTTAGGTTGATCACGCCGATGGCGATAACGCCTGCGCCAAACTAATTCTGTTTAATTTGTCGAGTTTCAGGCGAAAAATTGATTTGCAGTGATGGGGGGCACGAAAGGA
>NZ_SZWS01000041.1:111456-112173 GCF_005281245.1 Citrobacter sp. wls826 | reverse complement strand
GCTCCGTAGAGCGCCGAATAACAGTCACAGGTTGGGATAACATAAGTTGAGGGTTGCAGTGGCATTGCCCGTTGCCGGGCAGTTACTTCGGTAAAACTTAACCTTTCACACCACCCGCCGTCAGTCCGTTGACCAACCAGCGCTGTGCCAGCAGGAACACCAGAGTGATAGGAATGGCTGAAAGTACAGCTGCGGCGGCAAAGTCGCCCCACAAATAGTTCTGTGGATTGAGGTACTGCTGCATACCTACCGCAAGGGTATAGCTGTTCACATCACGCAGCAGCAGTGATGCGACCGGTACTTCGGTAATCGCGGCAATGAAAGACAGAATAAACACGACCGCCAGAATCGGAACGGAAAGCGGCAGCAACACCAGGCGGAATGCCTGCCATGGCGTTGCGCCATCCAGCGCGGCCGCTTCTTCCAGCGAACCGTCGATGGTTTCGAAATAGCCCTTAATCGTCCACACATGCAGCGCAATACCGCCGAGATAGGCGAAGATCACGCCACCGTGAGTGTTCAGACCAATAAACGGAATGTACTGGCCCAGGCGGTCAAACAAAGCATACAACGCGACCAGAGACAGCACCGCCGGGAACATCTGGAATATCAGCATCCCTTTCAGCAGGGTTGCTTTGCCCGGGAAGCGCATACGGGCAAAGGCGTAAGCGCAGGTGGTGGAAAGCGTCACGATACCGATCGCGGTAATGGTGGCTA
>NZ_SZWS01000041.1:98831-111413 GCF_005281245.1 Citrobacter sp. wls826 | reverse complement strand
CCGAGTTCCACAGCCATAACAGCACCGGGAACGGCGGCGGCGTCACGCGGCCATCCGCATGCTCAACGCTAAAGCCCAACGCCAGTTTCCAGTGTTCCCAGGAGATGTTTTCCGGGATCAGGCTGCCGGTGGCAAAGTTACCTTCACGCAGCGAGATAGCGATAACCATCAGCAGCGGGAACATGATCGCTGCAATGAAAATCAGCAGCAGCAAGTGCGTTGTTAAGAGACGCAGTTTCTGAGATTTGGGTTGTACCATAGCCATGTTCGTTGTCTCCCTTAATCAAACTTCATACGCGTGGCTTTCAGGTTCACGATGGCCAGCGCACCGACCAGCAGGAAGATCAGCGTGGCAATCGCCGCCGCCAGACCGAAGTCCTGACCACCGCCGCCTTCGAAGGCGATACGGTAGGTGTAGCTCACGAGCAGGTCGGTATAGCCTGCTGGCGTGGTGGTACCAAGACGGTCTGGACCACCGTTGGTCAACAGTTGAATCAGCACGAAGTTGTTAAAGTTAAAGGCGAAGCTGGCGATCATCAGCGGCGTCAGCGGCTTAATCAGCAGTGGCAACGTAATCTTAAAGAAGTTCTGGAACGGACCTGCACCATCCATCGCCGACGCTTCATACAGGTCGTCAGGGATCGCTTTAAGCAGACCCATGCACAGGATCATCATGTACGGGTAACCAAGCCAGGTGTTGACGATAATAATCATCGAACGCGCGGTGGTTGGGTCGCTGAACCAGGCCGGTTTGATGCCAAACAGTGCGCTCAGCATCATGTTGATTTCACCGAAGCTCTGGTTGAACAGCCCTTTGAAAATCAGAATCGAAATAAACGACGGTACGGCATACGGCAGAATCAGCAGGACACGGTAAATCGCTTTGCCTTTGAGAGACTCCCACTGTACGAGACAGGCCAGTACCATCCCCACGGCCACGGTGAGGATCACGGTCAGAACGGAGAAGACCACCGTCCAGACAAAGATGGCGAAGAACGGTTTCTGAATGCCTTCGTCGGTAAATACGCGGGCGAAGTTGTCCCAACCGATGGCAACGGTATAGCCTGGGCTGAGTTTTTCGTTACCCCAGCTACCGTCAGCGTTAATTGCCTGATAATAACCAATATCGTTGTTGGCGCGATATTTTACGCCGCTTTGGCTGTTGGTGAGCGTGCCGTCATCAGCGAGCGTATAGAGTGGCTGCGTGCCGGAAAACTGGCGCAGTGAACTCATAATCACTTTGCTTTCATCTGGCAGGATGGCGGTGAGTTGGGTTAACGCCTGGCGATTTTGCGTGATGATACGCAGCGTCGCACGTTCGCCCGCTGGCAGCGCCTCGGCTTCTTTCAACTGCAGTTTCTGTTCGCCGCCAAATTTAAAGGCGTCGGAGAGATAATTCTTGCCAGTTTCACCGTCGGTGAGGGCCAGTTGCCACTCCGTACCCGCCGGATACAGGCCGAAGTTGTAGGTTTTCCCCGCCTGATAAGAACGGTCCATCAAGACTTCCTGAGCACGTTCAAAGGTCAGTTGGTTGGTGCTGCTGTAGTTGGTAAAGGCAATTGCGATAGTACAAATTAGCGGAAACAGGACAAACAGCCCCATCCCTGCAACGCCTGGGTAAACATAGCGCCAGGCGTAGGCTTTACGGTTAGCAAAAATATACAGGCCAGCAGAGCTTAAAATCAGCGTCATGATGGCAAACAGGTACTCCCCCTGAGCATACATCAAAACAACAAGGTAACCGACCAGCAGCCCAAGCAGACCCATCACTGACCATTTCAGCCGGTCGCTTTGCCACCAGTGTTTCTTTTTAATGACATCCATGGGGATCAATCCTCTTTACGCTTTATCCTTCGCACTACCTCTTTGTTGGCTGCGGAAGCTCACCCCAGTCACTTACTTATGTAAGCTCCTGGGGATTTGCCTCCTTGCCGCCTCGATGTAGCGCGAATGATTTCGCGTAACAACGTATTCAATAAACCTGATTCCCTAAGAAATAAGGGAAACCGTATTACTTGGTGATACGACCTTGTGCATCTTTCAGCGCGGCATCGACGGTCTGACGGCCGCTGGCAGCGTTGATCACTGCGGTACGAACGGCATACCAGAATGCAGACATCTGCGGGATGTTCGGCATGATCTCGCCTTTCTGGGCGTTATCCATGGTGGCCGCGATACGCGGGTCTTTCGCTAACTGATCCTGGAAGGATTTCAGCGCAACCGCGCCCAGCGGTTTGTCCTTATTCACTTCATCCAGACCCTGATCGGTCAGCAGGTAGTTTTCGAGGAACTCTTTTGCCAGTTCTTTGTTCGGGCTGGCAGCGTTGATACCTGCGCTCAGAACGCCCACGAACGGTTTGGACGGTTTACCCTTGAAGGTTGGCAGCAGGGCAACGCCGTAATTCACCTTGCTCTTATCGATGTTGGACCACGCCCACGGACCGTTGATGGTCATCGCGGTGTCACCTTTGTTAAAGGCCGCTTCGGCGATGGAGTAATCGGTATCCGCGTTCATGTGTTTGTTCTTGATCAGATCAACCAGGAAGGTCAGACCCGCTTTTGCGCCCGCGTTGTCCACGCCCACGTCTTTCACGTCGTACTTGCCGTTTTCAAACTTGAACGCGTAACCGCCGTCGGCGGCAATCAGCGGCCAGGTGAAGTACGGTTCTTGCAGGTTGAACATCAACGCGGATTTTCCTTTCGCCTTCAGCTCTTTATCCAGCGCAGGAATTTCTTCCCAGGTTTTTGGCGGGTTCGGAACGAGGTCTTTGTTGTAAATCAGCGACAGCGCTTCAACCGCGATCGGGTAGGCAATCAGTTTGCCGTTATAGCGTACGGCATCCCAGGTGAACGGATAGAGTTTGTCCTGGAACGCTTTATCTGGGGTGATTTCAGCCAGCAGGCCAGACTGAGCGTAGCCGCCAAAACGGTCATGTGCCCAGAAGATGATGTCCGGGCCGTCGCCAGTCGCGGCAACCTGTGGGAACTTCTCTTCCAGTTTGTCCGGGTGCTCAATGGTGACTTTGATACCGGTGTCTTTCTCGAATTTTTTGCCCACTTCAGCGAGGCCGTTATAGCCTTTGTCGCCGTTAATCCAGATAACCAGCTTACCTTCTTCAATCTTGGCGAGAGCCGAGGCGGAAAACATCATCGTCGTTAATGCAGACAATGCGAGGATGCGTGCGCCAGTTTTGATTTTCATAGTTCCCATCCTGTTTGATGATTTTGCAGAGGTGGCTTAACGGTTACTAGTTTCTTTATACGACAACCTCTTTCCATCCTCCTTACCCCTACGCCCCACCCGCTCTTTATGTGATCTGTGTTACATAAATGTGAGTATTGCGTACTGGCGCACATAAAAACCCACTGATTTTTGCAGGCTGCATCACGAAATTCCTCCGCGGCGTACGGCCCGGGTCTCAGACGCTGTTCTCTCATCCTCCCGCCTCCTCCCCCATAAAAAAGCCGGGGGTGGAGGATTCACGCAGTCAAGGGATCACGCATAGTCAGCCCATCATGAATGTTGCTGTCGATGACAGGTTGTAACGAAGGGAGAAGGGCATGGCGAGCGTACAGCTGCGAAATGTAACGAAAGCCTGGGGTGACGTGGTGGTATCGAAAGATATCAATCTCGACATTCACGAAGGGGAATTCGTGGTGTTTGTCGGACCGTCAGGCTGCGGTAAGTCGACTTTGCTGCGTATGATCGCCGGACTTGAAACCATCACCAGTGGCGACCTGTTTATCGGGGAGACCCGGATGAACGACATTCCCCCCGCCGAACGCGGCGTGGGCATGGTCTTTCAGTCCTACGCGTTGTATCCCCATTTATCCGTCGCAGAAAACATGTCGTTTGGCCTCAAACTGGCTGGCGCAAAAAAAGAGGTGATGAATCAGCGCGTGAATCAGGTCGCAGAAGTTCTGCAACTGGCGCACCTGCTGGAGCGTAAACCGAAAGCGCTTTCCGGCGGACAACGTCAGCGTGTGGCGATTGGCCGAACGCTGGTTGCCGAGCCGCGCGTATTCCTGCTGGATGAACCGCTGTCGAACCTCGACGCCGCTCTGCGTGTGCAAATGCGTATTGAAATCTCCCGCCTGCATAAACGTCTGGGCCGCACGATGATTTACGTCACCCACGATCAGGTCGAAGCGATGACGCTGGCCGACAAAATTGTGGTGCTGGATGCCGGTCGCGTGGCGCAGGTCGGCAAACCGCTGGAGCTATACCACTATCCGGCTGACCGCTTTGTGGCGGGCTTTATTGGCTCGCCGAAGATGAACTTCCTGCCGGTGAAAGTCACCGGGACGGCCATCGATCAGGTGCAGGTTGAACTGCCCAACCGCCAGCAAATATGGCTACCAGTGGACAGCCATGCGGTACAGGTTGGTGCCAACATGTCTTTAGGTATCCGCCCGGAACATTTGCTGCCCAGCGATATCGCCGATGTCACTCTCGAAGGTGAAGTGCAGGTGGTCGAGCAGCTTGGTCACGAAACTCAAATTCATATCCAGATCCCCGCCATCCGTCAAAACCTGGTTTACCGCCAGAACGACGTGGTGTTGGTAGAAGAGGGTGCCACATTCGCTATCGGCCTGCCGCCAGAGCGTTGCCATCTGTTCCGTGAGGATGGCACTGCATGTCGTCGGTTGCATCAAGAGCCGGGCGTTTAAGGTCCCCATAAAAAACGAAACGCAAAGCCATTCGAAGCTACATCGAGGCGGCAAGTAAATGAATCCCCGGGAGTGTACAAAGAGTACGCGACTGGGGTGAAAGAACGCAGCCAACAAAGAGGCAGCCCGAAGGGGGACGCGTTTAAAGAAAAGCAATGATCTCAGGAGATAGAACGATGATTACTCTGCGCAAACTCCCTCTGGCGGTTGCTGTAGCAGCAGGCATTATGTCTGTTCAGGCAATGGCTGTAGATTTCCACGGTTACGCTCGTTCCGGTATTGGCTGGACAGGGAGTGGCGGTGAACAACAGTGTTTCCAGGCAACCGGTGCACAAAGTAAATACCGTCTCGGTAACGAATGTGAAACCTATGCGGAAATCAAATTAGGTCAGGAAGTGTGGAAAGAAGGCGATAAGAGCTTCTACTTCGACACCAATGTTGCTTACTCCGTCGCACAGCAGAATGACTGGGAAGGCACAGACCCGGCATTCCGTGAAGCTAACGTGCAGGGTAAAAACCTGATCGAATGGCTGCCAGGCTCCACTATCTGGGCCGGTAAGCGCTTCTACCAGCGTCATGACGTACACATGATCGACTTCTACTACTGGGATATTTCAGGTCCTGGCGCCGGTATTGAAAACATCGATCTGGGCTTCGGTAAACTGTCTTTGGCAGCGAGCCGTTCACAGGAAGCGGGTGGTTCATACGCTTTCAGCAGCCAGAATATCTATGATCGTACCAAAGACACCGCGAACGATGTATTTGACGTTCGTTTAGCGCAGTTGGCAACTAACCCGGATGGGATGTTGGAACTGGGCGTTGACTATGGTCGCGCGAATACCACCGATGATTACAGGCTGGCGGACGGCGCATCTAAAGATGGTTGGATGTTCACCGCTGAACATACCCAGAGCATGCTGAAGGGCTACAACAAGTTTGTCGTTCAGTACGCCACAGATTCCATGACCACCCAGGGCAAAGGCCTGAACCAGGGTTCTTATGGTTCTTCCACTACGACCATTGAAGATCCCGTTACTGGCGTTAAAACCAACTATGCCAACAATGTTGTGAATAACAACGGTAGCCTGTTCCGTGTGCTGGACCACGGTGCAATCTCCCTGGGCGACAAGTGGGACCTGATGTACGTCGGTATGTACCAGAACCTCGACATGGATAACGACCTGGGGACCGAATGGTACACCGTCGGTATTCGCCCGATGTATAAATGGACGCCAATCATGAGCACCCTGCTGGAAGTCGGTTACGACAACGTCAAATCTCAGCAGACCAGCGATCGCAACAGCCAGTACAAAATCACCCTGGCCCAACAATGGCAGGCGGGTGACAGCATCTGGTCTCGTCCGGCAATCCGCGTCTTCGCAACCTATGCAAAATGGGATGAAGAGTGGGGTTACATCAAAAATGGTAACGACGTAACCAAATTCGCAGCGGCAACGAACTCTGGCCTCAGCACAACCAGCCGTGGCGACAACGATGAGTGGTCCTTCGGTGCCCAGATGGAAATCTGGTGGTAATTCAGCACTAACCTGACGTAAAGACCGAAAGAGGGGCGCAAGCCCCTCTTGATTACGGTTTAGCGCGCTATTGCCTGGCCACCGCTGAACCCATGCTATCTGAGGTGATAACAATGAAAATGAAGAAAAGTCTCGTTGCCCTTTGTTTATCTGCAGGGTTATTTGCCAGCGCTCCTGGCATCAGCCTGGCCGATGTGAATATTGTTCCGCAGAACACCACCGCGGCCCCATCTATTCCCACTGCGGCGCTGCAGCAGTTAACCTGGACACCTGTTGATCAATCCAAAACCCAGTCTTCGCCGCTTGCGACAGCGGGTCAGCGTCTGGATGTCGCCGGTATTACCGGCCCGGTCGCTGCGTATAGCGTCCCGGCGAATATTGGCGAGCTCACTCTGACGCTGTCCAGTGAAGTGAATAAACAAACCAGCGTATTTGCGCCAAACGTATTAATTCTTGACCAAAACATGACGCCATCTGCGTTCTTCCCCAGCAGCTATTTTACTTACCAGGAGCCCGGCGTGATGAGTGCCGATCGTCTGGAAGGGGTAATGCGTCTGACGCCAGCGCTGGGTCAGCAAAAACTCTATGTTTTGGTCTTTACCACTGATAAAGATCTCCAGCAGACCACAACCCTGCTTGACCCGGCAAAAGCCTATGCCAAGGGCGTAGGTAACGCTATTCCGGATATTCCAGACCCGATCGCCCGTCATACCACCGACGGTTTACTGAAACTGAAAGTCAAAACCAGCTCCTCCTCCAGTGTTCTGGTCGGGCCGCTGTTTGGCTCATCCGGCCCTGGTCCTGTCACGGTGGGCAATACCGCCGCGCCTGCGGTGACCTATGCGGCTCCGGCAGCAGCCGTTGCTGCTCCAGCGCCACAACCGGTGAAGAAAAGTGAGCCGATGCTGAACGACACGGAAAGTTATTTTAACCAGGGCATTAAGGATGCCGTTGCGAAAGGCGATGTCGATAAAGCGCTGAAGCTGCTTGATGAAGCTGAGCGTCTGGGATCCAAATCTGCCCGATCCACCTTTATCAGCAGTGTAAAAGGCAAGGGGTAAACATCGCCCCGCATTGTTGATTTTGCAACAACTGGTGCGTCTCCTGGCGCACCTTTTTTTATCCTTCGGTGCTAATTGTTACACTTATGTTGCTCTGGCGATCACTTAATTGTGTTTGCTCACCCCGTAATGCATTTTCTGCGATACAATGCCTTCAAGTTATAAATCGGAGAGTAAGGCATGCCACACCCTGCGTTAACGCAACTGCGTGCGCTGCGTTATTTTGATGCGATCCCGGCGCTGGACGCCCAACTGCTCGACTGGTTGTTACTGGAAGATTCCATGACTAAACGTTTTGAGCAGCAGGGAAAACAGGTCACCGTAACGTTGATTCGCGAAGCATTCGTTGGGCAAAATGAGGTGCCTGAAGAGCTGCCGCTGCTGCCTAAAGAGTCCCGTTATTGGTTACGTGAGATCCTGTTATGCGCGGATGGTGAACCCTGGCTTGCCGGGCGGACCGTGGTGCCTGAATCAACCTTGTGCGGCCCTGAGCTGGCCTTACAAAATCTGGGGAAAACCCCGCTCGGACGTTACCTGTTTACATCATCGACATTGACCCGAGATTTTATTGAGATTGGCCGCGATGCAGCGCTGTGGGGGCGCCGTTCCCGCCTGCGGCTGAGCGGTAAGCCGCTGATGCTTACCGAGCTTTTTCTACCTGCATCGCCGTTGTACTGAGAGGAAGATAAAGATGGAGTGGAGTCTGACGCAGAATAAGCTGCTGGCATTTCACCGCTTGATGCGTACGGATAAGCCAATCGGTGCCTTACTGCTGCTCTGGCCTACGCTGTGGGCATTGTGGGTGGCAACCCCAGGCATGCCGCAATTGTGGATCCTGGCGGTTTTTGTCGCTGGCGTTTGGTTAATGCGCGCCGCCGGCTGCGTGGTGAATGATTATGCCGACAGGAAATTTGACGGACACGTTAAACGCACCGCAAATCGACCGCTGCCAAGCGGGGCCGTCACTGAAAAAGAGGCCCGAACGCTGTTCGTCGTATTGGTACTGCTGGCCTTCCTGCTGGTTTTGACGCTCAACACGATGACCATTTTGTTGTCCGTTGCGGCGTTAGCGCTGGCGTGGGTTTACCCGTTCATGAAACGCTATACGCACCTGCCGCAGGTGGTGCTGGGGGCGGCGTTTGGCTGGTCGATCCCGATGGCGTTCGCCGCCGTGAGCGAGTCCGTACCGCTGAGCTGCTGGCTGATGTTCCTCGCCAATATTCTCTGGGCGGTGGCCTACGACACGCAGTATGCGATGGTTGACCGCGATGATGACCTGAAGATCGGCATTAAATCGACCGCGATTCTGTTCGGTCAAAACGACAAGCTGATCATTGGTATCCTGCAGGTGGGCGTACTGGTGCTGATGGCGCTGGTGGGTTGGCTAAACGGGCTGGGACTGGGTTATTACTGGTCTCTGCTGGTGGCTGGCGCGCTGTTTGTATATCAGCAGAAACTGATCGTCAATCGCGAGCGTGATGCCTGTTTTAAAGCGTTTATGAACAATAACTACGTCGGTCTGGTGCTGTTCTTAGGGCTGGCGATGAGCTACTGGCATTTTTGAGTTTGGCTTAGCCTGCAAAATAAAAAACCGGTCATTTCATTTCGACCGGTTTTTTTATGCTTACTCGCCCTGTGTGGCGCTCTCGATGGTCAGACGTACATCTGACGTGACCAGTTCGGCCAACATCTGATAGATCTTCATCGTCTCTTCCGGTTCGGCATCTCCGGTATCGCTGATGAATCCCTCGTCACGCAGCGTCAGCACCAGAGAGCTGAACACGGCTTTATCGAAGAATTCCGGCGCGTTAATGCCGTGCAGTACGGAGAGGCGTTGCGCTACGGTGCGGCTCTCTTTCTCCAGCGTGCCACGGTTGATAGACGGGTTCGCGCTCAGCAGCCAGAAGGTAATGGCGTAGCGTTGCAACGTCTCGCGAGCACCCGCCGCCAACAGCTGTAGCGTACGGGAGCGGGCCGGATTGATATGCAGTTCGTCATCGTTCAGGGTGATCAGTCCCTGGCGCTGCATTTCGCTGGCCAGTTCGTCAATCACTCCGGTGAGTTCATCACGCTCCCAACGTAAGAACAGCTCTGCTTTCAGCATCGGATACAGCGCATCAATATGCTGCTGTAGCGCGGCGCGTGAAATACGACGATGCTGAGTCACAATGGCTGCCATTAACGAAGGCAGAACCAGCATATGCGCAATGTTGTTGCGGTAATACGTCATCAATACCGCCTGCTCGCGCGGCAGAATGATGATGTCACCGATGGTGTCTTTCTCGACCTCAAACTTATTCATCTGTAAGGCGTGGTCGATCAATTCACTGGCGCTCTGCGCAGGAACCGTACAATCCGCCGCGTACGGCACGTTGCGCAGCAGACTCAGATAGCAGTCGAGCTGTTCAGTCAGTTGCTCACGGGTCAGAGAGCGCTGGCGGGAGGCCAACAGCGCGGTACAGCACAGGTTCATGGCATTGGCCGCGCCTGCATTGTTAATGCGTACCATCAGATCGGCGGCAATGTTATTCACCGTCGGCGTCAGCCAGGCTGGGCGGATGGACTCGATAGGATCGATCGATTCACGCCACTCCGGTACATGCTGGTTGAGGTAAGTCATCAATGGCATCGGTTCGCCAAAGTTGACATACCCCTGACCCAGATTACGCAGCTTGCTCAAGCCACGCAGCATTTGCGGCAGACTCTCTTTCTCTTTCGTCGCGCCACGCAGCTCTTTCGCGTACGTGCCCACTTCCATTACGTGCTCGTAGCCGATGTAGATGGGGACGAGGGTAATCGGACGCGTACCGCCGCGCAGCATCGCCTGAATGGTCATCGACAGCGTGCCGGTTTTCGGGTCGAGCAGACGCCCGGTACGTGAACGGCCTCCTTCGACAAAGTATTCAACCGAGTAGCCGCGGCTGAACAACTCGCCCAGGTATTCGCGGAAAACGGTGGAATAGAGCTTGTTGCCCTTGAAGGTACGACGAATAAAGAACGCGCCCAGACGGCGGAAAATCGGACCTGCTGGCCAGAAGTTCAGGTTGATACCGGCAGCGATGTGCGGCGGAACCAGCCCCTGGTGGTACAGAACGTACGACAGCAGCATATAGTCCATATGGCTGCGGTGGCACGGAACATAGACGATTTCGTGCCCATCGTGCGCCAACTGACGTACACGCTCCGCATTGTGAACGTTAATCCCCTGATACAGACGGTTCCAGGTAAAGCCCAGAATACGGTCTGTCAGACGAATCATCTCGTATGAGAAGTTAGCGGCAATCTCTTCCATCAGCGCAATGGCATTTTGCTGCGCTTTTTCATGGGAGATTTTTTTACTGCGCGCTTCATCTTCTACCGCGCGAGCGATAGCTTTTGAGGCCAGCAGTTTATTAAACAGGTCCTGGCGGGCAGGGAGGCGCGGGCCGACTGCGGCCAGACGCTGACGAGCAAAGTGCATGCGCGCCACGCGAGCCAGTTTCTGAGCGATGATTTTATCCGTACCGTGTTCGTCCGCCATGCGACGCAGGGAGACCGACGGTGAGAAGCGGACAAAACTGTCGCGACCCAGCCAGGACACAGCAAAGAATTTCTGTACGCCGTTCAGCATGCGCAGCGGCGGATTGACCTCGCCTTTTTCACGCCCAGGCGCGCGGCCAAACATCACCGAAACCGGCACCATTTGCACATCCAGGTCTGGATTGCTGCGATGCAAGTCGAGATAGTTATGGAACAGCTTAATGGACTCTTCTTTCGGCGTGTAATAGGTGAACACGCGCGGGCCGCCGTGAATAAACACGTAGCGCGGCAGCAGAGTTCCGTCTATCTCCAGCGGTTCCAGGGGATCCGGGAGATCGTGCACCAGACATTGGGCACGCAGCGTCAGCAAGTCTGCTTTTGAATTGTACGGTAGGACGTACATAATGGGACGCGAAGTATCGAGCCCCAATTCCGGGGCAGGTTCTGCCGGAATAGACTTGCTTTTTACCAGGACGCTTAATGGTAAATTCAGTAATTTGTAGTAAATTCGTGGCCAGCCGGACATAAACGATGTAAAGCCTCTGGTTAATAATGCAAATGCGCTGCAAGGATATCAGAAAGTTTAGTGAATTTCTGGTGTATCCGGTCATACTTCGCGCTGCTTTGCCACACCCTGAAACAAACGGGGTAACGTTACAATGACATTGACGCTAATAATGTAAAAAGGTTCTTTTTGATGGCCAATAATACCACTGGATTCACCCGAATTATCAAAGCTGCAGGCTATTCCTGGAAAGGTTTTCGCGCCGCATGGATCAATGAGGCGGCATTCCGCCAGGAAAGCGTTGCCGTACTGTTGGGCGTAGCTATCGCCTGCTGGCTGGACGTTGACGCCATTACCCGCGTGCTGTTGATTGGTTCCGTGATGCTGGTGATGATCGTTGAAATCCTCAACAGTGCGATTGAGGCGGTGGTTGACCGTATTGGCTCTGAGTACCACGAACTTTCCGGTCGGGCGAAAGATATGGGCTCGGCAGCGGTATTGCTGTCTATTTTTGTCGCTCTGATCACCTGGGGCATCCTGTTGTGGTCGCATTTGCGATAAAGATTCCACAACTGCATAAATCTCCTGTTTTTTGTGCAGTTTGCGGTTCCAAAATCACCTTTAGCTGTATATACTCACAGCATAACTGTATATACACCCAGGGGGCGGAATGAAAGCGTTAACGGCCAGGCAGCAAGAGGTGTTTGATCTCATTAGGGATCACATCAGCCAGACAGGTATGCCACCGACGCGTGCGGAGATCGCGCAGCGTTTGGGGTTCCGTTCCCCAAACGCCGCTGAAGAACACCTGAAAGCGCTTGCGCGTAAAGGCGTCCTTGAAATTGTATCCGGCGCATCGCGCGGTATTCGACTGCTGCAGGAAGAAGAAGAAGGGTTACCGCTTGTCGGACGTGTGGCTGCAGGCGAGCCACTGCTGGCGCAGCAGCACATCGAAGGCCATTATCAGGTCGATCCTTCACTGTTCAAACCGAACGCCGATTTTCTGCTGCGCGTTAGCGGTATGTCGATGAAAGACATCGGTATTATGGACGGTGATTTACTGGCTGTGCATAAAACTCAGGATGTGCGTAACGGTCAGGTCGTTGTTGCCCGTATCGACGACGAAGTCACCGTCAAGCGCCTGAAAAAGCAGGGCAACAAGGTTGAACTCCTGCCTGAAAACAGCGAATTTAAACCTATTGTTGTCGACCTGCGCGAGCAAAACTTCACTATTGAAGGGTTGGCGGTAGGCGTCATTCGTAACGGTGAATGGCTGTAATTTTCTGTTGAT
>NZ_SZWS01000041.1:94250-98762 GCF_005281245.1 Citrobacter sp. wls826 | reverse complement strand
CCGGCAACTTGCCCGGTGGCGCTACGCTTACCGGGCCTACACAGCATCTTTTTTCAGTACATCTAACTTCTTCTCAGGCTCTCCTGTATGCCTTTCTTTACCTCTTCTGATAAAGCACTCTGGCACCTCGCCTTGCCGATGATCTTCTCCAATATCACCGTTCCCCTGTTGGGACTGGTGGATACCGCGGTGATTGGTCATCTGGATAGTCCGGTCTATCTTGGCGGCGTTGCTGTTGGCGCCACGGCGACCAGCTTTCTCTTTATGCTGCTGCTTTTTTTGCGCATGAGTACCACCGGCCTTACCGCGCAGGCATTTGGCGCGAAAAATCCGCAGGCGCTGGCGCGCGCGTTGGTGCAGCCGCTATTGCTGGCGCTGGGGGCTGGGCTGCTTATCGCACTGTTTCGTACGCCGATTATCGATCTGGCTCTGCACATTGTCGGCGGAAGTGAGGCGGTACTGGAGCAGGCCCGACGTTTCCTGGAAATCCGCTGGTTAAGCGCACCCGCATCGCTGGCGAATCTGGTGCTGCTCGGCTGGTTGCTTGGCGTTCAGTATGCGCGCGCGCCAGTTATCCTGTTGATTGTCGGCAATATTCTCAACATTGTGCTCGATTTATGGCTGGTAATGGGCCTGCATATGAACGTGCAGGGAGCGGCGTTAGCGACGGTGATTGCCGAATATGCCACGCTGCTGATTGGCCTGATGATGGTACGCAAAGTCCTGCATATGCGTGGAATTTCGCTGGCAATGTTGAAGCTGGCGTGGCGTGGCAACTTCCGTCGTTTGCTGGCGCTCAACCGCGATATCATGCTGCGTTCTCTGTTGCTACAGCTCTGCTTTGGGGCCATTACGGTTCTTGGCGCGCGTTTGGGAGGCGACATCATCGCGGTTAACGCCGTTCTGATGACTCTGCTGACGTTTACCGCCTACGCGCTGGATGGATTTGCCTATGCCGTGGAAGCGCATTCGGGTCAGGCCTATGGGGCGAGGGATGGCAGCCAGTTGCTTGATGTCTGGCGGGCGGCCTGTCGACAGTCCGGTATTGTGGCTATTCTGTTTTCGCTGGTTTACGCCCTGTTTGGCGAGCAGATTGTTGCGCTGCTGACCTCGCTGCCGCAAATCCAACTGTTGGCCGAGCGCTATCTTTTCTGGCAGGTGGTTTTGCCGCTGGTGGGAGTGTGGTGTTATCTGCTCGACGGTATGTTTATTGGAGCGACACGAGCTGCAGAAATGCGCAACAGTATGGCCGTTGCCGCAGCAGGGTTCGCATTAACGCTACTGGCTTTACCGTTGCTGGGAAATCATGGTTTGTGGCTGGCGTTAACCGTTTTTCTCGCGTTGCGTGGGCTTTCCCTGGCCTTTATCTGGCGGCGTCACTGGCGTAATGGAACCTGGTTTGCCTGAGCGGATGGTTAAAAATTCCGAATAGTAAATAAAACCCAGAATCCCTGACTACACTTATTCTCACGTCCAGCAAAAACAGCATGTGTCTGGACATGGCACTCTCGCTATTCACAACCTAACGATGAGGACTTGATGATGAATAAAGACGAAGTCGGCGGTAACTGGAAGCAGTTTAAAGGTAAAGTGAAAGAGCAATGGGGCAAACTGACCGATGATGATATGACGGTCATTGAAGGTAAACGTGACCAACTGGTCGGTAAAGTCCAGGAGCGTTACGGTTACGCGAAAGATCAGGCGGAGAAAGAAGTGACCGATTGGGAAAAACGTAATGATTACCGCTGGTAATTAACCCTTCCCTCCTGAGAGTACAAGGATGTACGCTCTCCCACCCGCTTAACGCCCAACTTTTTTCTTCACCTGAATCGTATGGTCATGCTGGCATTCGCCAGGGTGACGACATGACTCAACCTCCACACAGGCCGGGCACAGTCCATGGGCTTCAATAACGTTATGTCGCAGGGCAAAGCCCATTTTTGCTGCCAGCGTATGCATGATGTCTTCCACGCCTTCCGCGCACTCTTCTTTTACCACACCACAGCGGTCGCAAATGAACATTGCGGAACTGTGAGTTGGCTGATCGAACAGATGGCAAAGCACATAGCTGTTGGTGGATTCCACCTTGTGCACAAACCCTTGTTCCAGCAGAAAATCAAGCGCACGATACACGGTCGGCGGCTTGGCCTGCGGCTCGGTTTCCCGCAACAGGTCAAGTAGGTCGTAAGCGCTGATTGCGCCTTCCTGCAGGCTCATCAGGCGCAGCACTTCGAGGCGTTGTGGCGTAAGCCGTACGTTGCGTTGCGCACAGAGTTTTTCAGCTTGAGCCAATAACTCCTGCGTGGTGGTTTTGTCCATTTGGCGCCTCGATTTGCGTGCAAGGTTAATCCCTTACTTTAACATGTTCTGTTTAAAACACCGAGATCCACCACGGTGTGCTATACCTGACCCATCGCAATACTGGAAAATAATCATGAAAAGACCCGATTGTATTCGTCACTGGCGTGAAGTTGAGGGGGCTGATGACTCCACCTATCCCGACAGCGATGAGCTGTTTTCCATAGGTGCGCCGCTTGCCCGCAAGCTGGGGTTAGGGCGACTCGGCATTCATCATGAGCGCCTGCCGCCGGGCCGACGCACCTCGTATCCGCACGCTGAAAGCGATGAGGAAGAGTTTATCTATGTGCTGGAAGGATATCCTGAAGCCTGGATTAACGGTTATTTATGGAAGCTGGAACCGGGCGACAGCGTCGGTTTCCCGGCGGGCACCGGCGTGTGTCACACCTTTATCAATAACACCAGTGAAGAAGTACGTCTGCTGGTCGTGGGTGAGGCGAACAAAAAATACAATCGTATTTATTATCCGCTTAATCCGGTTTATGCCGCCACACGTGAGGACCGTTGGGTCGACCATCCGCCGCAGTTTTTTGGATCTCACGACGGAAAACCGGGGCGTAAATAGCGCTTGTCGGGGAGCAGGGAGGGGGAACCGCGAGGATGTGGCTCACTATCGTAACGGTCTATGCTATAGTAGCGCCCCTTTTTTAACCGGATGCTTGAATATTCGCCATGCTGCCTGAATCTCAGTCTACCGCTTTTCCCGCTCATCGTTTTTCTATCGCGCCGATGCTCGACTGGACGGACAGACATTGCCGCTACTTTTTGCGCTTACTGTCCAGCCAGACACTGCTCTACACGGAGATGGTAACCACCGGCGCGATCATTCATGGTAAAGGCGATTATCTGGCGTATAGCGAAGAAGAACATCCGGTCGCTTTGCAACTGGGCGGGAGCGATCCGGCTGCGCTGGCGCAGTGCGCAAAGCTTGCTGAACAACGGGGCTATGACGAAATTAACCTTAACGTGGGTTGCCCTTCCGATCGTGTACAGAATGGAATGTTTGGTGCCTGTCTGATGGGGAATGCGCAACTGGTCGCTGATTGCGTCAAAGCGATGCGCGATGTGGTATCGATTCCGGTAACGGTGAAAACCCGTATCGGTATTGATGACCAGGACAGCTACGAATTCCTGTGCGATTTCATCAACACGGTCTCCGGTAACGGTGAATGTGAGATGTTTATCATCCACGCCCGCAAGGCCTGGTTGTCCGGGCTAAGCCCGAAAGAAAACCGCGAAATCCCACCGCTGGATTATGACCGTGTTTATCAGCTAAAGCGCGATTTTCCGCATCTGACGATGTCGATCAACGGTGGCATAAAATCGCTGGAAGAAGCGAAAATCCATCTGCAACATATGGATGGCGTGATGGTGGGGCGCGAAGCTTATCAAAACCCAGGCATTCTGGCGTCCGTTGACCGCCAGATTTTTGCTGTCACCAGCGAAGATGCCGATCCGGTCGCCGTAGTGCGTGCGATGTATCCGTATATTGAGCGTGAACTGAGTAAAGGAACCTATTTGGGGCATGTCACGCGCCATATGCTGGGACTGTTTCAGGGGATTCCTGGGGCACGGCAGTGGCGTCGCTATCTGAGCGAAAATGCGCATAAAGCCGGGGCAGATATTGAGGTTCTGGAACATGCGCTGAAGCTGGTGGCAGACAAACGTTAAGTTTTCGCCAAAAGTTAGTGAATTTCACCACGCCCTGCGCTTCGTCGCGGGGCGTTTGCTTTATAAATCAATATATTAATTTTGGCATGTTTCTTGTAAAGCTGTGGAGAGTATTTCATTTCGGGAGAGAGCCATGCTGGAACTACTTTTTGTGATTGGATTTTTTATCATGCTGATGGTCACCGGCGTATCTTTGCTGGGAGTGCTGGCCGCATTGGTGGTAGCCACTGTGGTGATGTTTTTGGGCGGACTATTTGCGTTGATGATTAAACTGTTGCCCTGGCTGTTATTGGCCGTTGCCGTGGTGTGGGTTATCAAGGCGATAAAAGCGCCAAAAGTCCCACAGTATCAGCGCAATAACCGCCGATTTTACTAAGGTATTGAGCGGTGTGTCACAACCTGCAACATTGCCTTTAGAAGCAAATAGGAATTGATTATCAAATCTGTCACTATTGCCAGGTTAACGAATTCATCGAGCTGTAC
>NZ_SZWS01000041.1:88791-94194 GCF_005281245.1 Citrobacter sp. wls826 | reverse complement strand
AAAAAGAAAGGGCTTCCTACGGGAAGCCCTAATTCTTTCTTCCCCCTTCATAATTCAAACCGCAGGTTTGTTGGCGGCTTGAATTATTTAGCGGAAATGAGGGCGTTACGGGATCAACAAACTCGACCCCTGTGTGGCCCGGCTTTCCAGCACTTCATGAGCACGCTGCGCGTCGTGCAGTGCGAACGTCTGGCCCGGTGCGACATCCACTTTGATCACTCCGCTGGCAATCAGCGAGAAAAGCTCATTGCTGGCTTCGGTTAATTCATGGTGGTTGGTGATATAACCCTGGAGTGAAGGGCGAGTCACGTACAGCGAACCTTTCTGATTCAGAATGCCTAAGTTAACGCCAGTCACCGGTCCGGAAGCATTACCAAAGCTGACCATGAGCCCCCGGCGCTGCAGGCAATCCAGTGAGGCTTCCCAGGTATCTTTCCCCACCGAGTCATACACCACCCGCACTTTTTTACCGCCAGTGATCTCTTTTACACGTTCTACAATGCTCTCTTCACGATAGTTAATGACCTGCCATGCGCCGGCCTGCAGCGCAATTTGCGCTTTTTGCGCATTACCGACGGTGCCAATCAGCTTCGCACCCAATGCTTTTGCCCACTGGCAGGCAATCATACCGACGCCGCCTGCTGCCGCATGGAACAAAAATGGTTCATCGGGCTGAATTTCATAGGTCTTACGCAACAGATAAAAAACGGTGAGCCCTTTAAGAAACGAGGCGGCAGCTTGTTCAAACGAGATAGCGTTGGGCAAAATAGCGGTTTTATCAGCCGGGACGTTATGCACTGAGCTGTAGGCGCCCAGGGGAGACTGCGCGTAAACCACGCGATCGCCGGCTTTAATGTGCGTCACTTTGCTACCGACTTTACTGACCACGCCTGCGGCTTCGGTACCCAGACCGCTGGGCAGAGAAGGCGGCGGATAAAGACCACTGCGGATATAGGTGTCGATATAGTTGATCCCAATCGCTTTGTTCTCGACCTGGATTTCATTTTCCGCCGGGTCTACGGGCGTAAACTCCACAGCCTTGAGTACATCAGGGCCACCATGCTTGTGAAATTCAATACGTGTTGCCATGCTTCCTCCAAAAGAAATGTGGTAATCTTTCGACCCAATCATTATCTCGGTAACTCCATTCACTATGGCAGGAAATAAACCCTTCAACAAACAACAGACTGATGCTCGTGAGCGCGATCCCCAGGTCGCCGGGCTGAAAGTACCGCCGCACTCGATTGAAGCGGAACAGTCGGTGTTGGGCGGTTTAATGCTGGATAACGAGCGCTGGGACGATGTGGCTGAGCGTGTGGTGGCGGAAGATTTTTATACCCGACCGCACCGGCACATCTTCACCGAAATGCATCGCCTGCAGGAGATGGGAAAACCCATCGATCTGATCACGCTTGCAGAATCGCTGGAAGTTCAGGGGCAACTGGACAGCGTCGGCGGTTTTGCTTACCTGGCTGAGTTATCTAAAAATACGCCAAGTGCAGCGAACATTAGTGCCTATGCGGATATTGTCCGCGAACGTGCCGTTGTTCGTGACATGATTTCGGTGGCGAACGAGATCGCAGAAGCCGGGTTTGATCCGCAAGGCCGTTCCAGTGAAGATCTGCTGGACCTCGCCGAATCCCGCGTCTTTAAAATTGCTGAAAGCCGCGCCAACAAAGACGAAGGTCCGAAAAATATTACCGATGTGCTCGACGCTACCGTCGCGCGTATCGAACAGTTGTTCCAGCAGCCACACGACGGTGTCACCGGGGTCAACACCGGTTATGACGACCTCAATAAAAAGACTGCTGGTTTGCAGCCGTCAGACTTAATTATCGTCGCCGCGCGTCCGTCGATGGGTAAAACGACATTTGCAATGAACCTCGTCGAAAATGCGGCGATGTTGCAAGATAAGCCGGTTCTTATCTTTAGTCTTGAAATGCCCTCAGAACAGATCATGATGCGTTCTCTGGCCTCACTCTCACGTGTAGACCAAACCAAAATCCGTACCGGTCAACTGGATGATGAAGACTGGGCGCGAATTTCCGGAACAATGGGTATTTTGCTGGAGAAACGAAACATCTATATTGATGACTCCTCCGGCCTGACGCCAACGGAAGTGCGCTCGCGTGCCCGTCGTATCGCCCGCGAACACGGTGGTATCGGACTTATCATGATCGACTACCTGCAGCTGATGCGCGTGCCGTCGCTCTCCGACAACCGTACGCTGGAAATTGCCGAAATTTCCCGCTCGCTGAAAGCGTTAGCGAAAGAACTGCATGTGCCGGTGGTGGCGCTGTCGCAGCTTAACCGCTCTCTGGAACAACGCGCCGATAAGCGTCCTGTCAACTCGGATCTGCGTGAGTCTGGCTCCATCGAGCAGGATGCCGATTTAATCATGTTTATCTATCGTGATGAGGTTTATCACGAAAACAGCGACCTGAAAGGCATCGCCGAGATCATTATCGGTAAACAGCGTAACGGCCCGATCGGTACGGTGCGCCTGACGTTTAACGGTCAGTGGTCGCGCTTCGATAACTATGCTGGCCCGCAGTACGACGACGAATAACAACACTGAATCAGGTTACTCAAGCAAATACTTATCAAGGAATACAAATGCAAGCGGCAACTGTAGTCATTAACCGCCGCGCTCTGCGACACAACCTGCAACGTCTGCGTGAACTGGCTCCAGCCAGTAAACTGGTTGCGGTCGTGAAAGCGAACGCTTACGGCCATGGTCTGTTAGAGACCGCGCGAACGCTCCCCGATGCGGACGCTTTTGGTGTCGCTCGTCTTGAAGAAGCCCTGCGGTTGCGAGCGGGAGGGATCACGCAGCCCATCCTGCTGCTGGAAGGATTTTTTGATGCTTCCGATCTGCCGACTATCTCCGCGCAGCGTCTGCATACTGCCGTCCACAACCAGGAGCAGCTTGAAGCTCTGGAAGCCGCGGTACTGGCTGAACCGGTCACCGTCTGGATGAAGCTCGACACGGGAATGCACCGCCTGGGCGTGCGTCCGGAGCAGGCCGAGGCGTTTTATCAGCGCTTGACGCAATGTGAAAACGTGCGCCAGCCGGTCAATATCGTCAGCCACTTTGCGCGCGCGGACGAGCCTGAGTGCGGCGCGACCGAAAAGCAGCTCGATATCTTCAATAGCTTTTGCGCAGGTAAACCGGGTCAGCGTTCGATAGCCGCGTCGGGAGGTATTCTGCTGTGGCCGCAGTCTCACTTCGACTGGGCGCGTCCGGGGCTGATTCTGTATGGCGTATCGCCGTTGGAAAACCACTCTATCGGTGCCGATTTTGGCTGCCAGCCGGTGATGTCGCTCACTTCCAGCCTGATTGCGGTGCGTGAACACAAAGCGGGCGAGCCGGTTGGCTATGGTGGAACCTGGCTGAGCGAGCGCGACACGCGTCTGGGCGTGGTGGCGATGGGCTATGGCGATGGTTATCCGCGCGCTGCGCCGTCTGGGACACCGGTACTGGTCAATGGCCGTGAAGTGCCGATCGTCGGTCGCGTCGCGATGGATATGATTTGCGTCGATTTAGGTCCCGAGGCGCAGGACAAAGCCGGCGATTCGGTTATCCTGTGGGGTGAGGGCCTGCCCGTTGAACGCATTGCTGAAATGACGAAAGTAAGTGCTTACGAACTTATCACGCGCCTGACCTCAAGGGTGGCAATGAAGTACATCGATTAAGTTCATGATGTGCCGGATAAGGCGGTTACGCCGCCATCCGGCAATATTCCTCTCAACATCCTCTCGATCTTCTCCCGCTTCCGGTTTATTGTGTTCTTAACCCCTGCCTGTAAACCTGGAGAACCACACGTGTTTCAAAAAGTTGACGCCTACGCTGGCGACCCGATTTTATCGCTCATGGAGCGTTTCAAAGACGATGCACGTAGCGACAAAGTGAACCTCAGCATCGGTCTGTACTACAACGAAGACGGCATTATTCCTCAGCTCAAAGCGGTGGCAGAAGCGGAAGCCCGACTGAATGCCAAACCGCATGGCGCTTCGCTGTATCTGCCGATGGAAGGTCTGAACACTTATCGCCATACTATTGCGCCGCTGTTGTTTGGCGCAGATCATCCGGTTCTCCAGCAGCAGCGCGTCGCAACGATTCAGACGCTGGGCGGCTCCGGTGCGCTAAAGGTTGGCGCAGACTTCCTGAAACGCTATTTCCCTGATTCTGGCGTGTGGGTCAGCGATCCGACCTGGGAAAACCACATCGCGATTTTTGAAGGTGCTGGATTCGAAGTAAGTACTTACCCCTGGTATGATAACACCACCAATGGCGTGCGTTTCAACGACCTGCTGGCCACGCTGAACACCTTACCGGCGCGCAGCATCGTACTGTTGCATCCATGCTGCCATAACCCGACGGGTGCGGATTTAACCCCCGCGCAGTGGGATGGTGTCATTGAGATCCTGAAAGCTCGCGATCTGATCCCGTTCCTGGATATTGCTTACCAGGGTTTCGGCGGTGGAATGGAAGACGATGCCTATGCGATCCGCGCCATTGCCAGCGCCGGATTGCCTGCACTGGTCAGCAATTCATTCTCGAAGATTTTCTCTTTGTACGGCGAGCGTGTCGGCGGACTTTCAGTGGTCTGTGAAGACGCTGATGCCGCCAGCCGCGTTCTGGGGCAGCTAAAAGCGACGGTGCGTCGTAACTATTCCAGCCCGCCAAACTTTGGTGCGCAGGTCGTGGCCGCAGTGTTGGGTGATGACGCGCTGAAAGCCAGTTGGCTGGCGGAAGTCGAAGAGATGCGTACCCGTATTCTGGCGATGCGCCAGGCGCTGGTTAACGTATTGAATGCGGAGATCCCTGGTCGTAACTTTGATTACCTGCTGCAACAGCGCGGGATGTTCAGCTATACCGGGCTCAGCGCTGCTCAGGTCGATCGCCTGCGCGATGAGTTCGGTGTGTACCTGATAGCCAGCGGTCGTATGTGCGTGGCCGGGTTGAATCACGGTAACGTGCAACGCGTGGCGAAGGCATTTGCCGCCGTCATGTAACCGGGTTTTTAGGCCTGATAAGCGTCGCGCCATCAGGCATTGTATTGCCGGATGGCGGTGTAATCACCTTATCCGGCCTACTTTCTTTCACCGTGCTATTGGTCTGTTTTCCAATGTGATCATGCTCTTTTTCCAGGACAAAACCAGAGAAAATCCTTCCTTTCCCTCCCCCTAAGGGGTAAGGTCAGATAGTTTTTTGACCAGTTGTTAATAAAAAAATGATAACTAACTGACTACTTAGGGAAAAATATGCGCAAGTTTACGTTGGCACTGAGTGCCGTTTGTTTATTGTTCACGCTAAATCAGCCGGCCCAGGCGTTAGTTTCCTCTCCCTCTCAGCTTAATCCAGGCACCAACGTTGCAAAACTCGCTGAGCAGGCACCC
>NZ_SZWS01000041.1:84003-88708 GCF_005281245.1 Citrobacter sp. wls826 | reverse complement strand
CCCGCCGATGGCCGTCGGGTTTGATATCGATGACACCGTCCTCTTTTCCAGCCCAGGCTTCTGGCGCGGAAAAAAAACGTATTCTCCGGACAGTGAGGATTACCTGAAAAATCCGGCCTTCTGGGAAAAAATGAACAATGGCTGGGACGAATTCAGCATTCCGAAAGAAGTGGCGCGTCAGTTGATTGATATGCATGTGCGTCGCGGCGACAGCATCTTTTTCGTAACCGGGCGTAGCCAGACGAAGACCGAAACGGTGTCGAAAACGCTGTCCGATAACTTTCACATCCCGGCCGGCAATATGAACCCGGTCATTTTTGCCGGTGATAAGCCGGGCCAGAATACGAAAACGCAGTGGCTGCAGGATAAAAATATCCGCATGTTCTACGGCGACTCTGATAATGACATTACCGCCGCCCGAGATGTGGGTATTCGCGGTATTCGTATTTTACGCGCTTCTAACTCCACTTATAAACCGTTACCACAGGCCGGCGCGTTTGGTGAAGAGGTGATCGTCAACTCGGAGTATTGAGGATGTTGCTTGCGGTTGTTGTTTTTTTAAACAAATTTGCGTTACCTGCTTTTACCTTTTGCGGACTTGCTGCACACTGAATAAAAGATGTTCTCATTAGGCAATATGCTGGTAAGGGGAATTAAGATGACAAATTCGGAGTTGCTGCAATACTGCATGGCAAAAATGGGCGCCGAGCAGAGCGTACACAGTGACTGGAAGGCCACACAAATCAAAGTCGAAGATGTGCTTTTTGCCATGGTAAAAGAGGTGGAAGAACGCCCGGCGGTGTCACTGAAAACCAGCCCGGAACTGGCAGAGTTGTTACGTCAGCAGCATAGCGATGTACGGCCAAGCCGGCATCTCAATAAGGCGCACTGGAGTACGGTGTATCTGGACGGCTCGCTGCCGGATTCGCAAATCTACTACCTGGTAGACGCCTCTTATCAGCAGGCCGTAAACACGCTGCCGGAAGATAAACGCCGGATACTGGCGCAGTCCTGATCTGTTTTCCGCAATGAGGCGCCAGCGCCTTATCCGGCCTACAAGCAATTATGCATATTTTGTAGGCCTGATAAGCGTAGCGCCATCGGCATGATTACAACAGTGGTTTGAGGAAACGGGCCGTGTGTGAGGCTTCACACTCAGCGACCGTTTCTGGTGTGCCTGAAACCAGAATTTCCCCGCCGCCGCTGCCGCCTTCCGGACCGAGATCGACAATCCAGTCAGCGGTTTTTATCACGTCCAGATTGTGCTCAATCACTACGATGGTGTTGCCCTGATCCCGGAGTTGATGCAGCACGTCCAGCAGTTGCTGAATATCCGCAAAATGCAGACCGGTGGTCGGTTCATCGAGAATATACAGCGTTTGACCGGTACCGCGTTTGGACAGTTCACGCGCCAGCTTCACGCGCTGCGCTTCACCGCCCGAGAGCGTGGTGGCGGACTGACCCAGTCGGATGTACGTCAGACCCACGTCCATCAGCGTTTGCAGCTTACGCGCCAGCGCCGGAACGGCATCGAAGAACTCACGCGCCTCTTCAATCGTCATATCCAGCACTTCGTGGATAGTCTTGCCCTTGTACTTAATCTCCAGAGTTTCGCGGTTATAGCGCTTGCCTTTACACTGATCGCACGGCACGTAGATATCCGGCAGGAAGTGCATTTCGACTTTGATCACGCCGTCGCCCTGACAAGCTTCACAGCGTCCGCCGCGGACGTTAAAGCTGAAACGACCCGGAGTATAACCGCGCGCACGCGACTCCGGCACGCCGGCAAACAGTTCGCGCACTGGCGTAAACACGCCGGTGTAGGTTGCCGGGTTAGAGCGCGGCGTACGGCCAATCGGGCTTTGGTCAATGTCGATCACTTTGTCGAAATGTTCCAGACCCTGAACATCACGATATGGCGCGGGTTCAGCCAGCGTGGCGCCGTTCAGCGCCGTCTGCGCAATCGGGAACAGCGTGTCGTTAATTAGCGTCGATTTACCCGAACCGGAAACACCGGTAATGCAGGTAAATAAACCAACCGGCAGCGTCAGCGTGACATCTTTCAGGTTGTTACCGCGCGCGCCGGTCAGCTTCAACACTTTTTCCGGGTCTGCCGCCACGCGCTGTTTCGGCACTTCAATCTTGCGCTTACCGCTCATGTACTGGCCGGTCAGCGACTCAGGCACGGCCATGATATCTTTTAGCGTACCTTCGGCAACCACCTGGCCGCCGTGAACGCCCGCGCCGGGGCCGATGTCGATAACGTGGTCAGCGGCGCGAATCGCGTCTTCATCGTGCTCAACCACAATGACGGTATTGCCCAGATTACGCAGGTGGATAAGCGTACCCAACAGACGCTCGTTATCTCGCTGATGCAGACCGATAGACGGTTCATCCAACACGTACATTACGCCGACCAGACCTGCGCCGATCTGGCTTGCCAGACGAATACGCTGGGCTTCGCCGCCGGAGAGCGTTTCTGCTGAACGCGACAGCGTCAGATAGTTGAGGCCGACGTTGACCAGGAACTTCAGACGATCGCCAATCTCTTTGAGAATTTTCTCTGCAATCTTCGCTCGCTGACCCGCAAGCTTCAGGTTGTTGAAGAAATCCATGGCGTGACCGATGCTCATGTCGGAAATCGCGGGCAGCGGCGTATTTTCGACAAATACGTGGCGGGCTTCCCGGCGTAAACGCGTCCCCTCACAGCTGGCGCACGGTCGGTTGCTAATGAACTTGGCTAATTCTTCACGTACCGCGCTGGATTCCGTCTCTTTATAACGGCGCTCCATATTGTGCAATACGCCTTCGAACGGATGGCGGCGTACGGACGTATCGCCGCGATCGTTCATGTATTTAAATTCGATATTCTCTTTACCGGAACCGTACAGCACCACTTTATGCACGGCAGGGTTCAGGCTGGCCCATGGGGCTTCAACGTCGAATTTATAGTGTTCCGCCAGTGACTTAAGCATCTGGAAGTAATAGAAGTTACGGCGATCCCAGCCGCGGATAGCACCACCGGCCAGCGACAGTTCCGGATTTTGGATCACCCGGTCAGGATCGAAATACTGCTGTACGCCGAGACCGTCACAGGTCGGGCATGCACCCGCTGGGTTATTGAACGAGAACAGACGTGGTTCCAGCTCGCGCATGCTGTAGCCGCAGATCGGGCAGGCGAAGTTGGCGGAGAACAGCAACTCTTCCGCTTTCGGATCGTCCATATCGGCGACCACCGCCGTACCACCGGACAGTTCCAGCGCGGTTTCAAAGGATTCAGCCAGTCGCTGGGTGAGATCGTCGCGTACTTTAAAGCGGTCAATCACCACTTCAATAGTGTGTTTCTTTTGCAGTTCAAGCTTGGGCGGATCGGAAAGGTCGCACACTTCACCGTCGATACGGGCGCGGATATAGCCCTGGCCTGCCAGGTTTTCCAGCGTTTTAGTATGCTCGCCTTTACGCTCTTTAATCACCGGCGCCAGCAGCATCAGACGTTTGCCTTCCGGCTGCGACAGAACGTTGTCCACCATCTGGCTAACGGTCTGGGCCGCCAGGGGAACGTCGTGATCCGGGCAGCGCGGTTCGCCAACGCGGGCAAACAGCAGACGCAGATAGTCGTGAATTTCGGTAATCGTACCTACCGTGGATCGCGGGTTGTGGGATGTTGATTTTTGTTCAATTGAGATGGCGGGAGACAGCCCCTCAATGTGGTCGACATCCGGCTTTTCCATCAGCGACAGAAACTGACGCGCGTACGCGGAAAGGGATTCAACGTAACGACGCTGCCCTTCGGCATACAAGGTGTCGAAAGCGAGCGAAGATTTGCCTGAGCCCGAAAGCCCGGTGACGACAATCAGCTTGTCGCGCGGGATGACGAGGTTGATGTTTTTGAGATTATGGGTGCGGGCGCCCCGAACTTCGATCTTATCCATTCATCTTTCCCGGATTAAACGCTTTTTTGCCTGGCTGCATGGTGCTACCGGCGATCACAAACGGTTAATTATGACACAACCTGACCTGAATGGATATACAGTATTGGAATGCAAAACGCAGATGCCTGTGCAACAATGTCTGTCTGGGGTTGTTTACTGGAATCGATCTCGCAACGTAGTAAAAGCGCTATTGGAAATGCTACAATCCCGCGCTTACACTTATTCAGTAACGTTTTTCAGGAGACACGATCATGGCCAGCAGAGGCGTAAACAAGGTGATTCTCGTCGGTAATCTGGGCCAGGACCCGGAAGTACGCTATATGCCGAATGGTGGCGCAGTTGCCAACATTACGCTGGCTACTTCCGAATCCTGGCGTGATAAAGCGACCGGCGAAATGAAAGAGCAGACTGAATGGCACCGTGTGGTGCTGTTCGGCAAACTGGCGGAAGTTGCCAGCGAATATCTGCGTAAAGGTTCCCAGGTCTATATCGAAGGTCAGCTGCGTACCCGCAAATGGACCGATCAATCCGGCGTAGAAAAGTACACCACTGAAGTTGTGGTTAACGTTGGCGGCACCATGCAAATGCTGGGCGGTCGTCAGGGTGGTGGGGCTCCGGCAGGTGGCGGCCAGCAGCAGGGTGGTTGGGGTCAGCCTCAGCAGCCGCAAGGTGGCAATCAGTTCAGCGGCGGCGCGCAGTCTCGCCCGCAGCAGCAGTCGGCTCCGGCAGCGCCGTCTAATGAGCCGCCGATGGATTTCGACGACGATATTCCG
>NZ_SZWS01000041.1:81536-83946 GCF_005281245.1 Citrobacter sp. wls826 | reverse complement strand
AGAACTGGGGTAGCCATATGCAATTCTGTTATCAGTTCAACACCATCGGCCAGTCTGGCGGTGTATGGCTCATCACTTCAACCATTACGGTTTCAATGTTCTTCCAGATTGCGGACATATCCACCAGGGTTATGCCGAGTAATCCGGTCGCAAACCAGCAGGCAAAAACCAGCCCTAAACCGCTGCTAATGACGGCCAGGCCAATATAATCTGATTTACGAAAACGGATATTGAGCGTACTGGCTAAAAACATCAGCACTGCACTGAGTAATTGCCACCGCAGAAGAACCACGCCAGTTGTTATCGTTGCCATGAAAAACGTCCTCAGAAAGTCTGGATGCCCAGGACAGCGCGGGGGTGTTCACCGAGGGTGTAGTACTCTGGCTATCGACGGGCAATAACATGAATGAAACATCGTTTCTGTTACATGATTTTTGTGAACTATATCACATGTGCTCGTTTGTTCACCAGTGTTGGGCGTATTTTTTGCAGGATGATAACCATGTTAAATATGTGGTTATATTCAAGGAAGCAACGATACTAAATAATCAATCTTAAAGATGCATTTTTGTTACCTGTTTTATTTATCCTAAATTAATCGTTAAAAAAATCTAATGAATTTCTTAAATAAAGCCAGGATAGTGCTTATAAAAAATTACTCCTTGGGGATAATAACGTTATGAAATAAGCATAACTTTAAGTTTGCCTTACGGAAAAATAATATCATCATCAACTATTATCAGACTTTTACATAGAGAAGTCTGTTGCTAATACTGATAGATTCATGCAACTTAATCAGTCGGTGTTTATAGCATCTTGCCTTAATGGGTTCTGGCATATACGAAACAGGGAAACAGGGCTGACATGAATCACAGTGCGCGACGCAAGATACTGAAGTTCCTCGGAACATTCATGGTGGTATTGCTCCCCGTGGTGCTGGCGTTATGGTTTGCTCAAATCCGGGCAATGTCCGAAACCCGTAATCAACTTCGCTCTTTTGCGCAACTGGTGTTAAATAAAACTGAATTGGTGATCCAACAAGCCGATTTAGCGCGAGATATGGCCCTGTTGTATCAAGGTAAGATGTGTACCCCGGCACATCAGAAAAATATGCTAGATATTATTCGTGGTCGTTTATATATCAGCGAGCTAATTTATGCGCAGGGCGATCATTTTTTGTGCTCTACGTCGATGGCGCCGCCAGTCGCCTATATTATGCCGACCGCCGACTATAAACGTACGCCGGACATCTCCATCTATTACTATCGCGATACCCCCTTTTTCGCTGGCTACAGAATGACGTATATGCAACGTGGAAACTACGTTGTCGTCATCAACCCATTATCTTACAGCGAAGTTATGTCAGATGACCCGGACCTGTCCTGGGGCGTGTATGACACGGTAACGGGTACTTTTTTCTCTGCCAGCGAAGGGGCGCCTATTGCGCAGTTATTGCCGTTGGTGCACGGTGAAGCCTCAACCTTCCAGTTGGACGATCGCTTCTACACCAAAGTGCATTCAGAAAAACGCCCGATTGCGATTATTGTGTCAACCTCGGATAAACGCATACATTCGATTTTCTATCATGAGGCTGCCTTAACGATTCCTTTCGGGATTATCTGCAGCATCCTGATGCTGTTAATGTGGTGGCGCACGCGTCAGGAATACTTATCTCCCCGCCGCTTGTTAAAACGCGCAATCAAAAAACGTCAACTGTGTCTGCACTACCAGCCGATCATTGATATCGAAAACGGTCAGTGCGTAGGGGCTGAGGCTTTGCTGCGCTGGCCGGGCTGTGATGGTGAAGTAATGAGCCCAACCGAGTTTATTCCGCTGGCTGAAAAAGAGGGAATGATTGAGCGGATCACGGATTACGTGATTGAAGAGGTATTCAACGATTTAGGATATTTTCTTTCGGCGCATCCTCAGCTTTATATCTCGATAAACCTCTCTGCTTCTGACTTTCATTCATCCCGACTTATTGCCCTGATTACCGACAAAAACCGTGAGTACTCTGTGGCGGCCCAGCAAATTAAAGTCGAGGTGACGGAACGCGGGTTTATTGATGTAGATAAAATGACCGCGGTAATCCAGGCGTTTCGTCAGGCGGGTTATGAAGTGGCGTTTGATGATTTTGGGACGGGATATTCCAATCTACACAATTTATCCGCGTTGAATATCGATATCCTGAAGATCGACAAATCATTTATTAGTACGTTGTCCACCAACAGCACCAGTCACCTGATTGCCGAACATATCATCGAAATGGCGCAAAGCTTACACCTGAAGATGATTGCGGAAGGGGTAGAGACGGTTGAGCAAATCGAGTGGCTGCGCGAACGTGGCGTACAGTATTGTCAGGGCTGGTATTTTGCGAAGGCGCTGCCGCCACAGGAGTTCATGCACTGGA
>NZ_SZWS01000041.1:77587-81490 GCF_005281245.1 Citrobacter sp. wls826 | reverse complement strand
CCCGCCATACTGACGCAGAGCGGGCAATAATCTTACAGGCGGTGGCGGTAATCGCTGGGGGTACGATCAAACTCGCGGCGAAACACGCGTGAGAAGGTTTGTTGTGATACATAACCAAGATCCATCGCGATATCGAAAATAGGTCGCTCGGTCGTCCGCAGTTCAACAGCAGCCAGCAGGAGTCGACGCTGGCGGATATAGTCACCCAACGTCTGGCGCATCACCGTGCGGAACATTCTCTGTAAATACCACTTCGAGTAACCTGATTTTTTCGCCACCGCCTCAATGTTCAGCGGCTGATCGATATGGTCGTCAATCCATTCAATAAGGGTCTGAATAATCTGCTGATGGGACATAGGGCTGCCTCTTTTTCAGTATTCGATTCGTCGTTTTGTCTGTGGGCGAGTATAATTCCTCAAGTTAACTTGAGGTAAAGCGATTTATGGAAAAGAAATTACCCCGAATAAAAGCGCTGCTCACGCCAGGTGAAGTCGCAAAGCGTAGCGGCGTAGCGGTATCAACCCTGCATTTCTATGAAAGCAAAGGGTTAATCAGCAGTATGCGCAACAGCGGCAATCAGCGCCGATACAGACGTGATGTGTTGCGTTATGTGGCGATTATCAAGATTGCTCAACGCATCGGGATCCCGTTGGCAACGATCGGTGACGCGCTCGGCGTATTACCTGAAGGACATTCGCTCAGTGCTAAAGAGTGGAAGCAGCTCTCTTCGCAATGGCGTGAAGAGCTGGATCGACGCATTCATACTTTAGTGGCGCTACGCGATGAACTGGATGGGTGTATTGGTTGCGGTTGTTTGTCGCGCAGCGATTGCCCGTTGCGTAACCCAGGCGATCAGCTTGGCGAGAAGGGGACCGGGGCGCGTCTGCTGGAAGATGATTGATGTGAAATATCTGATGGATGGACGGATATAAAACTAAAGCGCCACAGAGGGCGCTTTAGTTTGGTTCCGGTCTTTGTCTTTCACTCTATCCCGCTGGTTCACGGGAGGGTTTCCCCCGACATCAACACCCCTCAGTCGAGCACATTAGGTGAGGTTCCGGTCTGTGTTGATAATGTAATTGTAAGCCACCTCTCTCCATTTACCAGTGAAATGGTGATTTTTTAGCCAAAAAATTTTCCGCATCTTCACCGGTTTTCTTGCGCAAGTTTGCGTGAAAAAGGCACACCGATGTTGTAATAACTCCGCAAATTTTGTTGCCAGACTGCGCATTGACGATAACGTTTGCGCATCGACTGATTATTTATTGCGCGTTATAAGAAGAAATGAGTAAAAAGCGGCAAAGTTCAGTTGAAAACCAGCGTATGATCGCTGGATAATCGTTTGCTTTTTTTTACCACCCGTTTTTTATGCGCGGAGCTAAACGTTTGCTTTTTTGCGACACCCCTATTGACGCAAACCTGGCACATGGAGAAAACGTTTAGCAGGCAGTGGATTGTCCAGCACGCATAATGACGAAAAAATAAACTCTCAGGGGATGTTTTCTATGTCTACGCCTTCAGCGCGTACCGGCGGTTCACTCGACGCCTGGTTTAAAATTTCGCTCCGCGGCAGTACCGTTCGTCAGGAAGTCGTTGCCGGATTAACGACGTTCCTGGCCATGGTCTACTCCGTTATCGTGGTTCCGGGGATGCTGGGTAAAGCCGGATTCCCGCCTGCCGCTGTATTTGTGGCAACCTGTCTGGTCGCGGGCGTCGGTTCTATTGTGATGGGCCTGTGGGCAAACCTGCCGCTGGCGATTGGCTGCGCCATTTCTTTGACGGCGTTTACCGCATTCAGCCTGGTACTGGGACAACATATCAGCGTGCCTGTTGCGCTGGGTGCGGTGTTCCTGATGGGTGTCCTGTTTACCATCATTTCCGCGACCGGTATTCGTAGCTGGATCCTGCGCAATCTACCGCAGGGTGTTGCGCACGGTACGGGGATTGGTATCGGCCTGTTCCTGCTGCTGATTGCGGCAAACGGCGTGGGTCTGGTTATTAAAAACCCGCTGGACGGCCTGCCGGTTGCGCTGGGCGATTTCGATACCTTCCCGGTGATTATGTCGCTGGTAGGTCTGGCGGTGATTATTGGCCTCGAAAAACTGAAAGTACCGGGCGGTATCCTGCTGACTATTATCGGTATTTCCGTAGTGGGTCTGATTTTCGACCCGGCCGTACATTTCTCCGGTATTTTTGCCATGCCTTCTCTGAGCGACGAAAACGGCAACTCGCTGATCGGTAGCCTGGATATTATGGGCGCACTAAACCCAATCGTACTGCCGAGCGTGCTGGCGCTGGTCATGACCGCTGTCTTCGATGCGACCGGAACCATCCGTGCGGTAGCCGGACAGGCGAATCTGCTGGATAAAGACGGACAGATTATTGACGGCGGCAAAGCGCTGACCACCGACTCCCTGAGCAGCGTGTTCTCTGGCCTGGTGGGCGCTGCACCGGCGGCGGTTTATATTGAATCCGCAGCGGGTACGGCGGCAGGCGGCAAAACTGGCCTGACGGCGATCACCGTTGGCGTACTGTTCCTGCTGATCCTGTTCCTCTCTCCGCTCTCTTATCTTGTACCAGTATATGCAACGGCACCTGCGCTGATGTATGTGGGCCTGCTGATGTTAAGCAACGTAGCGAAAATCGACTTTGCTGACTTTGTCGACGCTATGGCGGGGCTGGTAACGGCCGTATTTATCGTGCTGACCTGTAACATCGTGACCGGCATTATGATTGGCTTTGCTACCCTGGTGATTGGCCGTATCGTCTCTGGCGAATGGCGCAAACTGAACATCGGCACAGTGGTCATCGCCATCGCGCTGGTGGCCTTCTACGCTGGTGGTTGGGCTATCTAATCCTCATTTGATGAAGATTCTGAAAACGGGTGGCTTTGGCCGCCCGTTTTTATTTTCACAACACTCTCGTTGTCTTTTGCGTTACTCTCAAGTAGATAGAATTGAGGCACGACGCCTCTCATCACTGATCATAAGAAACATCGCAAACAGGGAACGCATGGAAATCTTTTTCACCATACTCATCATGACCCTTGTGGTCTCGCTGTCGGGGGTTTTTACTCGCGTATTGCCATTCCAACTCCCTTTACCCCTTATGCAGATCGCCATCGGCGCCTTGCTGGCGTGGCCGACGTTTGGTTTGCATGTGGAATTCGATCCTGAGCTTTTTCTGGTTCTGTTCATCCCGCCGCTGCTTTTCGCCGATGGCTGGAAGACGCCAACCCGTGAGTTTCTGGAGCACGGGCGAGAGATCTTCGGCCTTGCGCTGGCGCTGGTTCTGGTCACGGTGGTCGGGATTGGCTTTATGATTTACTGGCTGGTGCCGGGGATCCCTCTCATCCCAGCCTTTGCGCTGGCCGCTGTCCTGTCGCCAACCGATGCCGTGGCCCTTTCCGGCATAGTGGGGGAGGGACGCATACCGAAGAAAATCATGGGTATCCTGCAGGGCGAAGCGTTGATGAACGACGCCTCCGGTCTGGTATCACTGAAATTTGCCGTCGCCGTGGCGATGGGCACGATGGTGTTTACGGTTGGTGGCGCAACGCTTGAATTCTTCAAGGTAGCGATTGGCGGTATCCTGGCCGGTTTTGTCGTCAGTTGGCTGTACGGGCGCTCCCTGCGTTTTCTCAGCCGCTGGGGTGGTGATGAACCGGCAACGCAAATCGTTCTGCTGTTCCTGCTGCCGTTTGCGTCTTACCTGATTGCGGAACACATCGGTGTTTCCGGCATCCTCGCGGCGGTCGCAGCCGGGATGACCATCACCCGTTCCGGGGTAATGCGCCGGGCGCCGCTGGCGATGCGTTTACGTGCTAACAGCACCTGGGCGATGCTGGAGTTTGTGTTTAACGGCATGGTTTTCTTGCTGTTAGGACTGCAGTTGCCGGGGATT
>NZ_SZWS01000041.1:74637-77511 GCF_005281245.1 Citrobacter sp. wls826 | reverse complement strand
TTGTTGGTCACGACATACCCTTTCGCGGCATCAATAATTACGCCGGAACCCAGCTGATGCTGGTACGTTTTGGCTGGCTGTGGACGATGAAGAAGTTTAGCCTGCGCTTCCTGAAGAAAAAGCCGATGGAGTTTGGTTCCTGGACGACGCGTGAAATCATGATCGCCTCCTTTGCGGGCGTGCGTGGGGCCATTACCCTCGCCGGTGTGCTCTCCATTCCGCTGCTGTTACCGGATGGTAGCGGCTTCCCGGCGCGATATGAGCTGATCTTCCTTGCCGCGGGCGTGATTCTGTTCTCGCTGTTTGTTGGCGTGGTGATGCTGCCGCTTCTGCTGCAACACCTGGAAGTGGCAGACCACTCGCAGCAGCAGAAAGAGGAACGAATTGCCCGCGCTGCCACGGCCGAAGTGGCGATTGTCGCCATCCAGAAAATGGAGGAACGTCTGGCCGCAGACACCGAAGAGAACATCGACAATCAGTTGCTCACCGAGGTGAGTTCACGCGTCATCGGTAACCTGCGTCGACGCGCCGACGGACGCAACGACGTAGAAAGCTCGATGCAGGAAGAAAACCTCGAGCGGCGTTTCCGTCTGGCGGCCCTGCGCTCCGAGCGCGCGGAACTTTATCACCTGCGCGCCACGCGGGAAATCAGCAATGAGACGCTGCAAAAACTGCTGCACGATCTGGATTTGCTGGAAGCGCTGTTGATCGAGAACGAATAAACGGTTGTGCCTGATGGCGCTACGCTTATCAGGCCTACGGAATCCAATTGTAGGTCTGATAAGCGTTAAGCCGCACCCGGCATGTTACGACTCTTGCGTTAGCCAGAACCCTTCACAGCATTTGAGCCACGCCTGGGCGCTGTGCGACAGATACACACCTTCGCGCCAAATCATGCCCAACTGCCAGCGTAAATCACTCTCCAAAGGGATCCAGCGCAGCGTCTGCTTATCCAATCGCTGGCAAATCGGCTCCGGTAAAATGGCGATCCCGACTCCGGCTTGCACCATCGCCGCCAGAAAATCCCACTGCCCACTGCGTACCGCGATGCGGGGTTTGACGTTGTGCTGGTTAAACAGCTCAAGCAACTGACGGCTCAACGCGAAATCTTCGTTATAGATAAGCAGGGGATGCTCCGCTAACGCCTCGGGGGAAATGGATTCACACGTTGTCCACTGACCGGAGCGGGGGACCAGCACGCAGAGCGGATGGCTAAAAAGCGGTAAGGTCGCCAGGCCGCTCTCTTCTTCAACCGGCAGCGCGGTCATCGCGACATCCAGATCGCCATTCATCACCGCCTGCTGGACGGTTAAGCCTCCAAATTCAGACACCTTCAGTTCAACGCCGGGATAGCGCTGGCGAAACAGGCTGATAGGCCCGGCCATCAACATACCGACCATGGGGGGGATGCCGAGGCGCAGCACTCCCTTGTTGAGGTGATTAATGTCGCTGAGTTCTGCTTCGAGCTGGCGAAACTCGGCGAGGATCGCCAGGCCGCGTTCGAAAACAACCTGTCCGGTGTCGGTTAACAGGAGTCGCCGACCGTCGCGGATTAACAGCGTGCAGTTAAGCTCGTCTTCAAGGTTCTTCAACATCTTGCTGATGGTGGGCTGGGTGACAAAAAGCTTCTCCGCTGCGCGGGTAAAGCTCTGCTGACGAACCACCTCAACAAAATAGCGCAGCGTTCTGATATCCATGATTATTCCTTAAGACTATGCCTGCAATGAGTTTAATTCATTTCAGTCCTGGACGGGGGCTCTCTATACTGGCGCTCTCTATTTTTTAAGGACATACCCTCATGGCTGTGGCGATAAGCCGCGTGACGCCTGCCGTTATTCATCGACTCCAGATCCCCGTTCAGGTTCTGTTGTACGCAGGTCTATTTGTATTTGCTCAATATCTTGTCTCCTGGTTGCATCTGCCGCTTCCTGCCAACCTGGTTGGGATGGTGCTGATGTTGGCGCTGATTGTCTGCCGGGTTATCCCGCTGAACTGGATTCGCGCAGGCGCTCGCTGGTTACTGGCTGAAATGTTGCTGTTTTTTGTTCCGGCGGTGGTGGCTGTCGTCAACTATACGCAGCTGTTGTTGGTCGATGGTTGGCGCATATTTGCCGTCATTGCGCTAAGTACGTTGATGGTGCTTGGCGCAACGGCATGGGTCGTGGATAGAGTGTATCGCTATGAAATGAGCAGGCTAAACCGTGAGTAATTTCCAGCTAAGCGTGCTGTGTCTGGTGATTACGCTGGGCATCTATTTTGCCAACAAGCGCCTGTATCGCCGTTTTCGTAAATTACCGCTGATGCCGTTAGTGTTCACCCCGGCGCTGCTGGTCCTGATGCTGGTCTTCGGGCATATCTCCTGGCAAAACTATATTGGTGAATCGCACTGGCTGCTGTGGCTGTTAGGCCCTGCGACCATCGCTTTTGCCGTTCCGGTTTATGACAACCTTGCCGTGATTAAGCGGCACTGGATGTCACTGACGGCGGGCGTGCTGACGGCAACGCTGGTGGCCGTTACCAGTTCCGTGTGGCTGGCGCGTCTGTTTATGTTGCCTGATGAAATCCAGCGTAGCCTGGCGGTGCGCTCCGTCACCACGCCGTTTGCGCTGGCAGCAGCAGAGCCGTTGGGCGGGCAACCAGACCTGGTGGCATTGTTCGTGGTAGTGACCGGTGTATTCGGTATGGCGGTTGGCGATGTACTGTTTTTACGGCTTTCTATTCGGGAAGGGATGGCGAAAGGCGCAGGATTTGGCGCAGCCTCGCATGGTGCGGGCACGGCGCGCTCTTATGAGCTCGGCCAGCAGGAGGGCGTGGTCGCCAGCCTGGTGATGATGCTTTCCGGCGTGGTGATGGTGCTGGTGGCACCGCTGGTCG
>NZ_SZWS01000041.1:65264-74570 GCF_005281245.1 Citrobacter sp. wls826 | reverse complement strand
AAATGCCCCGGTCGTTCAGACCGGGGAAGAGGAGGAGTGGTTAGTGCGCGCGACCTTGTTCTACGCCGTACCCGGTCTGGGAACGGATGAACTGGGCACGGAACTGCTCGCGTTCGCGATTACCTTCTTCTGAGTTATCGGTAGCAGAGAAGAACCAGATCCCAAGGAACGCTACGCTGATGGAGAACAGCGCCGGATATTCATACGGGAAAATGGCTTTTTCGTGACCAAGGATCTGGACCCAAATCGTCGGGCCAAGCACCATCAGCACCACCGCCGTCAGCAGACCTAACCAGCCGCCCAACATCGCGCCACGCGTGGTCAGTCTTGACCAGTACATGGAGAGCAGAATGATCGGGAAGTTGCAGCTGGCTGCGATAGCAAACGCCAGACCTACCATGAAGGCGATATTCTGGTTCTCAAACAGCACGCCGAGCAGGATGGCAATCACCCCCAGCACCAGTACGGTGATTTTCGACACCTTCAGCTCTTCACGTTCGGTTGCGCCTTTACGGAACACGTTGGCATACAGGTCGTGAGAAACGGCCGATGCGCCCGCCAGCGTCAGGCCTGCAACCACTGCCAGGATGGTGGCAAACGCCACGGCTGAGATGAAGCCCAGGAACAGGTTGCCGCCCACCGCATTTGCCAGGTGAACCGCCGCCATGTTGTTACCGCCGATCAGCGCGCCAGCAGCGTCTTTATACGCCGGATTAGCGCCCACCAGCATGATCGCGCCAAAGCCGATGATAAAGGTCAGGATGTAGAAATAACCCATAAAACCGGTGGCATAGAACACGCTCTTACGCGCTTCGCGGGCATCGCTGACAGTGAAGAAGCGCATCAGGATGTGCGGCAAGCCTGCCGTACCAAACATCAGGCCGAGACCTAACGACAGGGCGGAGATCGGATCTTTTACCAGTCCGCCCGGGCTCATAATGGCTGAACCTTTCGGGTGTACCGCCATTGCTTCGGTGAACAGGTTGTTGAAGCTAAAGCCGACGTGCTTCATCACCATAAAGGCCATAAAGCTGGCGCCGAACAGCAGCAGAACGGCTTTGATGATCTGTACCCAGGTGGTCGCCAGCATGCCGCCAAACAGGACGTACATCATCATCAGCACGCCAACCAGTACGACGGCGATGTGATAGTTTAGACCAAACAGCAGCTCAATCAGCTTACCTGCGCCGACCATCTGGGCGATCAGATACAGCGCGACCACCACCAGAGAACCACAGGCCGACAGAATACGGATTGGTCCTTGCTTCAGACGATAAGAAGCAACATCTGCAAAGGTGTAACGACCCAGGTTACGCAGACGCTCAGCAATCAGGAACAGGATAATTGGCCAGCCGACCAGGAAGCCGAGTGAATAGATCAGCCCGTCATAACCGGAGGTAAACACCAGCGCGGAAATCCCGAGAAACGATGCCGCCGACATATAGTCGCCCGCAATCGCCAGCCCGTTCTGGAAACCAGTGATGTTACCGCCGGCGGTGTAGTAGTCATTACGCGAACGTACGCGCTTAGACGCCCAGTAAGTAATACCGAGCGTAAAGATGACGAAAATCAGGAACATGACAATCGCCTGCCAGTTGGTTGGCTGGCGTTGGACTGCACCGCTAATAGCATCCGCCGCGTTTGCGGCGAAGGGCAGCGTGGCGGCAAGCGCCGTCAGGACTCTCTTCATGATGCTTTAACCTCGTGCAGAACCGCATTGTTCAGGCGGTCGAATTCACCGTTTGCCCGCCAGATATAGATCCCGGTCAGGATGAAGGAGATGAGGATCACACCGACCCCAATCGGAATACCCCGGGTGACGCTGGTTCCCGCGTGTAGCGGCGTACCCAGCCAGCCAGGCGCAAAGGCAATCAGTAAAATAAAGCTGATGTAAACTGCCAGCATGATGATGGACAGAATGGTGGCAAACCGTTGCCTTTTTTCAACTAACTCCCTGAAACGCGCACTGTCTTCTATCCGCTGATAAATAGAGTCATTCATCACAGAGTTCTCCAGAGGCCCCCTTCGTCTTTCACGTTGCAAGTGTGTTGGCCGCACTCGCCCACCTCAGTCACATAGTGAACTATGCTCCTGGGGATGCGCTCGCTTGCCGCCTTCCTGCAACGCGAAATCCTTTGGGGTGGGTTATTATATTTTCCCTCCCGGTCAGGGGAGGGGTAGGGGTAGGATTTGTAGGCCCGATAAGCCGCGCACCATCGGGCATTTCACGGTTGTGGTTATGATGGCATCGCGATGGCCTGCTTCTCTTCGAGCAGTTTCTCTACCACGCCAGGATCGGCGAGGGTCGAGGTATCGCCCAGATTGCTGGTATCGCCCGCCGCGATTTTACGCAGAATACGGCGCATGATTTTGCCGGAGCGGGTTTTCGGCAGTGAGTCGGTCCAGTGCAGCACGTCTGGCGTTGCCAGCGGACCAATTTCTTTACGTACCCAGTTGCGCACCTCGGCGTACAGCTCAGGTGACGGCTCTTCGCCGTGATTCAGCGTGACGTAGGCGTAGATCGCCTGGCCTTTAATATTATGCGGAATACCCACCACCGCGGCCTCGGCGATCTTCGGATGCGACACCAGTGCCGATTCGATTTCTGCCGTTCCCAGACGGTGGCCAGAGACGTTCAGCACATCGTCCACACGACCGGTGATCCAGTAATAGCCATCTTCGTCACGACGCGCGCCGTCGCCGCTGAAGTACATATTCTTGAAGGTAGAAAAGTAGGTCTGCTCAAAGCGTTCGTGATCGCCAAACAGCGTTCTCGCCTGGCCCGGCCACGAGTCGGTAATCACCAGGTTGCCTTCGGTCGCGCCTTCCAGCGGATTACCCTCGTTATCGACAATCGCAGGCTGTACGCCAAAGAACGGACGGGTTGCGGAACCCGCTTTCAGCTCGGTGGCGCCCGGCAGCGGGGTGATCATGAATCCACCGGTTTCGGTCTGCCACCAGGTATCGACGACCGGGCATTTTTCGTTGCCGATCTTCTTCCAGTACCACTCCCATGCTTCCGGGTTAATTGGCTCGCCAACGGAACCCAGGATACGCAGCGAGGAGCGGTCAGTGCCTTCAATCGCTTTATCACCTTCTGCCATCAGGGCGCGGATGGCGGTCGGCGCGGTATACAGAATATTGACCTGGTGCTTGTCCACAACCTGCGACATACGCGCCGGGGTTGGCCAGTTTGGCACGCCTTCGAACATCAGCGTGGTTGCGCCGCAGGCCAGCGGACCGTACAGCAGGTAGCTGTGCCCGGTTACCCAACCCACGTCAGCAGTACACCAATAAATATCGCCCTGATGGTAGTCAAACACGTACTTAAAGGTGGTTGCGGCGTAGACCAGATATCCGCCGGTGGTATGCAGCACGCCTTTCGGCTTGCCGGTTGAACCGGAGGTATAGAGGATAAACAGCGGATCTTCCGCGTTCATTTCTTCTGGCTGATGTTCCGGGCTGGCTTTCTCGATAAGATCGGACCACCACAGGTCACGGCCTTCCTGCCATTCCGTTTTTCCACCGGTACGTTTGAGGACGACCACATGTTCCACTGTTTTCACGTTCGGGTTTTTCAGCGCATCATCGACGTTCTTTTTCAGCGGGATAGCGCGGCCGGCGCGCACGCCTTCGTCGGCGGTGATCACCAGACGTGAATTGGAGTCGATGATACGTCCGGCGACGGCCTCTGGTGAGAAACCACCGAAGATGACCGAATGCACCGCGCCAATGCGGGCGCAAGCCAGCATAGCAACCGCCGCTTCCGGCACCATCGGCATATAAATGGCCACCACGTCGCCTTTTTTAATGCCTAAATCCAGTAGTGTATTGGCGAAACGGCAAACATCGCGATGCAGTTCGCGATAAGTAATGTTTTTGCTTTGGGTGGCGTCATCGCCTTCCCAAATGATGGCGGTGCGATCGCCATTTGCCTGTAAATGACGGTCAAGGCAGTTTGCGGCCAGGTTCAGGGTGCCGTCTTCGTACCATTTAATCGACACGTTGCCTGGTGCGAAGGAGGTGTTCTTCACCTGGCTGTACGGCTTGATCCAATCAAGTATCTTTCCCTGCTCGCCCCAAAATGTGTCGGGTTCGTTAACGGATTGCTGGTATTTCTCTTCGTACTGCTCCGGGTTTATCAGGCAACGATCCGCAATGTTTGCGGGAATAGCGTGTTTATGTATTTGGCTCATGGCTTTTGTTCTCCTTGTAGGATGTTAATAATATGTCTCATAAACGTTAAATGTAGGGGCTTTGAGAGTTTTGTTTAGTATTTGCGCGGCAGATCACGCAATAAACGAATTGTGCAAATTAGCGGCAAACTTAATTTTGAAGGGAACTAGCAAAAATTGATTAAATCTCGCGATAACATGTAGTTATCTAAAGGATTATTGAAAAGGTGATCTGTCTCTGAATTAGACAAAAGAGTGAGGAGTTAGAGGGGGTTTATAACTCTAAAGTGGTATTTTACATACACTTACAATTGATTAAAGACAACATTTTCAGTGTGGTTTCTTGTTACAAATAGGGTGGAGCAATGTCATGACAGTATTCGTGTGGTTGCTGTTATGGAAAACAATAAAAGAACCGCCATTGCAGATAATGGCGTCATCTGGATGAGACCCCTATGGCAAGGATAAAATCACGCGTACGCCGTTTCTTCAGCCTGTTATTACCTTTATTATTTATTTCTGCTGTTCACGCTGAACAAACTCCTGTACCCGCAAAAACCGTCACCGTTGAAGCGAAGAATGAAACCTTCGCTCCTCAGCATCCCGATCAATATCTCTCCTGGAAAGCCACGTCTGAGCAATCAGCCCGTGAAGATGCGCTGGCAGAAGATCCGCGTCTGGTGATCCTGTGGGCGGGATATCCATTCTCGCGCGATTACAACAAACCGCGTGGACACGCCTATGCCGTGACCGATGTACGTGAAACCTTACGTACCGGCGCACCAAAAACGGCTGAAGACGGCCCGCTGCCGATGGCCTGCTGGAGCTGTAAAAGCCCGGACGTAGCGCGTCTGATCCAGAAAGACGGTGAAGATAGCTACTTCCATGGTAAATGGGCGCGCGGCGGTCCAGAAATTGTTAACAATCTCGGCTGTGCAGATTGCCATAACACTGCGTCACCAGACTTCGCCAAAGGCAAGCCAGAGCTGACGCTGTCGCGTCCTTATGCAGAACGCGCGATGGAAGCAATCGGCAAACCGTTTGAGAAAGCCGGTCGCTTTGATCAGCAATCCATGGTCTGCGGTCAGTGCCACGTGGAATACTACTTCGACGGTAAAAACAAAGCCGTTAAGTTCCCGTGGGACGAGGGCATGAAAGTCGAGAACATGGAGAAATACTACGACACCATCGCCTTCTCTGACTGGACCAACTCCCTGTCGAAAACGCCGATGCTGAAAGCGCAGCACCCGGAATATGAAACCTGGAGCGCGGGCATTCACGGCAAGAACAACGTGACCTGTATCGACTGTCACATGCCGAAAGTGCAAAACGCGGAAGGTAAGATCTACACCGACCATAAGATTGGTAACCCGTTCGATAACTTTGCTCAGACCTGTGCGAACTGCCACACCCAGGATAAAGCGTCCCTGCAAAAAGTGGTCGCCGAGCGTAAACAGGCTATTCATGACCTGAAAATCAAGGTCGAAGATCAGCTGGTTCATGCGCACTTCGAAGCGAAAGCTGCATGGGATGCGGGTGCGACTGAAGCGGAAATGAAGCCGATTCTGGAAGATATCCGTCACGCACAATGGCGCTGGGACCTGTCTATCGCCTCACACGGTATTCACATGCACGCTCCGGAAGAGGGTCTGCGGATGCTGGGTAGCGCCATGGATAAAGCCGCCGATGCGCGTACCAAACTGGTCCGTCTGCTGGCGACTAAAGGCATCACCCATGAAATCCCGTTACCGGATATCTCTACCAAAGAGAAAGCCCAGGCGGCGATTGGTCTGAACATGCAGCAAATCAATGCTGAGAAGCAGGACTTCATCAAAACGGTGATTCCGCAGTGGGAAGATCAGGCGCGTAAAAACGGTCTGTTAAGCCAATAACCCCATTTCGCCCCGTCAGGGGCGGATAACTCAACGGAGTGAATATGAGCGTATTACGTTCGTTATTAACTGCTGGGGTGCTGGCGTCAGGCTTGTTCTGGAGCCTGAGTGGAATCACTGCCACGCCAACGCCGCAGGAGTCGGATCAACGCTGGACGGTTACCCAACAGCGTAATCCGGATGCCGCCTGTCTGGATTGTCACAAGCCAGATACCGAAGGCATGCATGGTAAGCATGCAGAAGTCATCAACCCGAATAACAAATTGCCGGTCACCTGCACCAACTGTCACGGCCAGCCGTCACCGAACCACCGTGAAGGGGTGAAGGATGTGATGCGCTTTAATGAGCCGATGTACAACGTTGAACAGCAGAACAGCGTCTGTATGTCCTGCCACCTGCCTGAGCAGCTACAAAAAGCGTTCTGGCCACACGATGTCCACGTAACCAAAGTGGCGTGTGCCAGCTGTCACTCACTGCATCCGAAGCAAGACACGATGCAGACGCTAAGTGATAAAGGACGGATCAAGATTTGCGTCGATTGCCACAGCGATCAGCGTAACAATCCGAACTTTAACCCGGCGTCGGTTCCGTTGCTTAAGGAGCATCCATGAGTTGCTCTCGTCGCCAGTTTATCACCCGCGTCGGCGCGCTGGTGGCAGTGAGCGGGACGGCGGGACGCGTTGTGGCGAAGACGCTGAACATCAACGGCGTACGTTACGGTATGGTACATGATGAGTCACTATGCATCGGCTGTACGACCTGCATGGATGCTTGTCGGGAAGTAAACAACGTGCCGGAAGGGGTATCGCGTCTGACGATTATTCGCAGCGAGCCGCAGGGGACGTTTCCTGATGTGAAGTATCGCTTCTTCCGTCATTCGTGCCAGCATTGCGACCATGCCCCCTGCGTTGACGTCTGCCCGACGGGGGCATCGTATCGCGATGCCGCCAGCGGTATTGTGGATGTGAACCCGGACCTTTGTGTTGGCTGCCAGTACTGTATCGCCGCGTGTCCTTATCGCGTGCGCTTTATCCATCCGGTTAGCAAAACGGCGGATAAATGCGATTTCTGTCGGAAAACCAATCTGAAAGCGGGCAAGCAGCCCGCCTGCGTTGAGTCATGTCCGACGAAGGCGCTGACGTTTGGTAATCTGGACGATCCCAACAGCGATATCTCCCGCTTGTTGCTGCAGAAAACCACCTACCGTTACAAGCTGGCGTTGGGCACAAAACCGAAGGTCTACCGCGTTCCCTTTAAATTTGGGGAGGTGAGCCAATGACATCCGCTTCTGCATTTCATTTTGAATCACTGGTGTGGGACTGGCCCATTGCCATCTATCTGTTCCTGATTGGCATCTCCGCCGGACTGGTCACGCTGGCGATTCTGCTGCGTCGTTTCCATCCGGAGGCGGGCGGTTCTGACAGCACGCTGCTACGCACTACGCTGGTGTTAGGGCCGGGGGCGATTATCTTCGGTCTGCTGATTCTGGTGTTCCACCTGACGCGTCCATGGACCTTCTGGAAACTGATGTTCCACTACAGCTTCACTTCGGTGATGTCGATGGGGGTCATGTTGTTCCAGTTGTATATGGTGGTGTTGGTGCTGTGGCTGGCAAAAATCTTTGAAAAAGAGGTGATTGCTCTGCAACAGCGCTGGCTGCCGCGATTAGGGATCGTACAGAAAATGTTGACGTTGATTGCGCCGTTTCATCGCGCGCTGGAGACGTTAATGCTGGTGCTGGCGGTCCTGCTCGGGGCGTACACCGGTTTTCTGCTGTCGGCGCTGAAATCCTACCCGTTCCTGAATAACCCGATCCTGCCGGTGCTGTTTCTGTTCTCCGGGATCTCCTCCGGCGCGGCGGTGGCGCTGATCGCCATGGCGTTACGTCATCGTAGCAATCCGCACAGTACCGAAGCGCACTTTGTGCATCGCATGGAAGTCCCGGTGGTATGGCTGGAGATCTTCCTGCTGGCGGCGTTTTTCGTCGGTCTGGCGCTGGGCGATGACGGCAAAATGCGCGCGCTGGCGGCGGCACTGGGCGGTGGATTCTGGACCTGGTGGTTCTGGCTGGGCGTGGCCGGGCTTGGGCTGATACTGCCGATGCTGCTAAAACCTTGGGCCAACCGCAGTTCGACGTTTCATGGCGTGCTGGCAGTGTGCGGTGCCAGCCTGACCGGCGTACTGCTGCTGCGCTTTTTTATTCTCTATGCGGGTCAGCTAACCGTTGCGTAAGGTGATATCTGGACGTTCTCCTTCCTGAAGCCGGTTTTCTGGCACTGTTGTTAAGCCTCGGGGTCAACGTGTTGACCCCGCTTGCCGTGTTGGTGGGTGTCCGCCAGCGCTGGCAAGGCGTAATGCGCCTGGCAAGCGTGGGCATGTGGACGCAATTTTCGCTGCTGCTGCTGGCCTTTGCCATTCTGATATTCTGCTTTCTGACCAGCGACTTTTCGGTGGTCTACGTTGCTCAGCATAGCTACAGCCTGCTGCCGTGGGGATTAAAACTGGCGGCGGTGTGGGGCGGGCATGAAGGATCGCTGCTGCTGTGGGTGCTGTTTCTTTCCGGCTGGAGCGCGCTGTTCGCCTTGCGCTATCGGCGTGATTCCGACCTGCTGTTTCCGTTAACGCTCAGCGTCCTCGCTTTGATAACGGCCCTGCTGCTGCTGTTTGTGGTGATATGGTCCGATCCGTTCGTGCGTATCTTCCCGCCAGCCATTGAAGGGCGCGATCTTAACCCGATGCTGCAACATCTCGGGTTAATCCTCCATCCGCCGCTGCTGTACCTGGGTTACGGTGGCTTGATGGTGGCGGCAGGTGTGGCGCTGGCCTCGCTGCTGCGCGGTGACTTTAATGCGCAGAGCGCCGGGGTGTGCTGGCGCTGGGCGCTGCCTGGCTGGTGTGCGCTGACGCTGGGGATTATCCTCGGCTCCTGGTGGGCCTACTGTGAGTTGGGCTGGGGCGGCTGGTGGTTCTGGGACCCGGTAGAAAATGCCTCCTTATTACCCTGGCTTTCCGCCAGTGCGCTGCTGCATAGTCTGTTCATCACGCGCCAACGTGGGATCTTCCGCCACTGGTCGCTGCTGCTGGCGATCGTCACGCTGATTTTATCGCTGCTGGGGACGCTGATTGTGCGTTCCGGCATTCTCGTTTCCGTGCACGCTTTTGCGCTGGATAACGTCCGCGCCACGCCGCTGTTCGCGCTGTTTACCGTATTGAGCCTGGCATCGCTCGGGCTGTACGCC
>NZ_SZWS01000041.1:49278-65205 GCF_005281245.1 Citrobacter sp. wls826 | reverse complement strand
CAGAATGCGCGTTTTGGCGGCTGGTCGCGCGAGATGCTGATTCTGGTCGCGCTATTACTTTTTTGCGCGGTGCTGCTGATTGTGCTGATTGGCACCCTTTACCCGATGATTTACGGGTTGTTCGGCTGGGGGCGGCTCTCCGTGGGCGCACCGTACTTTAACCGTGCTACGCTGCCCTTTGGCCTGCTGATGCTGCTGGTTATCGTGCTGGCGACGATCAGAAGCCGCAAAGTGCCTGTGCGTTGCCAGCTTCCGGCACTGCTGGCGCATGCCGGGGTGCTGGTGTTTGCGGCTGGGATCGTCTTTTCCAGCAGTAGTCGTCAGGAGATAAGCCTGAATCTGAGCCCCGGGCAGCAGGTGGAACTGGCGGGCTATATTTTCCGTTTTGAGCGTCTCGACCTGGAAGCAAAAGGTAACTACACCAGTGAAAAAGCGCAGATCACGCTGTGGCAAAATGAGAAACGCATTGGCAGCCTGCAGCCCGAAAGACGCTTCTATGCTGCGCGCCGTCAACAGATGATGGAGCCGGGGATCCGCTGGAATCTGATGCATGACTGGTATGCGGTAATCGGCGAAAAAACCGGACCGGACCGTTATGCCATGCGCTTGTACGTGCAGACCGGCGTGCGCTGGATTTGGGGCGGAGGACTGTTAATGGTCTGTGGTGCGCTGCTGAGCGGATGGCGAGGGAGAAAGCGCGATGCATAAACTAATCAACGCGTTGCCGGATGGCGGCGAACGGGGTGTGAAAACGGTAGGTCGGATAAGCGCAGCGCCATCCGGCAGAACATGTTTACTCTTAGCTATCATTTTGTTTTTCATCGCCTTCGTGACACATGCCCAGGTTGTGGACACATGGACTTTTGCCAACCCGCAACAACAGGAAAAAGCGTTGTCTATTGCCAGCCAACTGCGCTGTCCACAGTGTCAAAACCAAAACTTGCTGGAATCCAATGCGCCGGTAGCGGTCAGTATGCGCCACCAGGTTTATAGCATGGTGGCGGAAGGGAAAAGTGAAGCCGAGATAACGACGTGGATGACCGATCGCTACGGTGATTTTGTGCGCTACAACCCGCCGTTGAATGAGCAAACGCTGCTGCTGTGGGCGTTGCCGTGCCTGCTGTTATTACTGGTGGGCGTGGTGGTCTGGCGGGTGAGACGGCGCCAGCGCGTAGAGGAGGATGTGCAATGAGCCAGTCCACCCATTCCCCTGCGCCGTTACGCCCACTCCCCGTGAAGTGGCTGACCGCTGCGACGGTGCTGATGGTTGTGGCCTGCATCGGAGGTTACCTGTTGACGCCAAAATGGCAGGCGGTGCGTCAGGAACAGACGCGGTTGGCGGACCCATTACATGCGTTCACCGATGAAAATGTTCAGGAAAAACAGCTACTTTTACTGCAATCGCAAATTCGTGCTAATCCACAGGACGGTGTGAAATGGGCGCAACTTGGTGAGTACTATCTTTGGCAAAACGCGTATCATAATGCGCTGCTTGCCTACGAGCAGGCGCTGCGTGTAGGGGGTGAAAATGCTGAGATCTATTCAGCGCTGGCAACGGTATTGTATTACCAGGCCGGGCAGCATATGACACCGCCCACTCGCGAGATGATTGATAAGGCTCTGGCGCTGGACCCGACAGAGGTCACTGCGCTGATGCTGTTAGCCTCAGATGCGTTTATGCAGGCAGACTACGCTCAGGCCATTTCAGTGTGGCAAAAAGTTATGGATTTAAACTCGCCGAGGGTGAACCGGGCACAGCTCATTGACTCTATTAATATGGCGAAGTTGTTGCAGAATCGGCAAAAATAAATTTGTTTCTTTTGTGATTTGTATCATTTGGCCTGTTTAAAAAACAGGCGAACGAACAAATGAGCAAAAAAAACTCACGCCATGACTTCTTCATTTTTGAACATATTAAAATTCTTTTATAACAAAAAGTTATTCATTGATACCCCGATAAAATTGCATTTTTATGCATAAATTCAGCTGAAGGCTCTGTTCCTGGAGGGTTGCGCGAGACAGTACGCAAATGATAATGATAATAAGCGTTAAAAAACTCCATAAACGAACGCAACACAATTCATACCCTTTCAGTATGTACTATTACCACACACCGCATGTGGAATAGCGCTCCATCGAGGAAGTCCGTTGTTATGAAAAATTTGAAAGTCAGCCTGGCATGGCAGATTCTGATCGCTATGGTGCTGGGCATTCTGCTGGGGAGTTACCTGCATTACCATAGTGACAGCCGTGAATGGCTGGTTGTAAACCTGCTGTCACCGGCGGGCGATATCTTTATCCATCTGATCAAAATGATTGTGGTGCCCATTGTTATCTCTACGCTGGTTGTCGGTATCGCCGGGGTCGGTGATGCAAAACAGCTGGGCCGTATTGGCGCCAAAACTATTCTCTATTTCGAAGTGATCACCACCGTGGCGATTATCCTGGGTATCACGCTGGCGAATGTGTTCCAGCCAGGTACCGGGGTGGATATGTCGCAACTGGCGACCGTGGATATTTCGAAATATCAAAGCACGACCGCAGAAGTACAGAGCCACGCGCATGGCCTGATGGGGACAATTTTGTCACTGGTGCCAACCAACATCGTCGCATCGATGGCAAAAGGCGATATGCTGCCGATTATCTTCTTCTCGGTGCTGTTCGGTTTAGGTCTGTCTTCCCTGCCGGCAACTCACCGCGAGCCGTTGGTTACCGTATTTCGCTCTATTTCCGAAACCATGTTTAAAGTCACTCACATGGTTATGCGCTACGCGCCAGTCGGCGTTTTCGCGCTGATTGCCGTTACCGTCGCGAACTTCGGTTTTGCTTCCTTGTGGCCGCTGGCGAAGCTGGTGCTGTTGGTGCATTTCGCCATTCTGTTCTTCGCGCTGGTGGTGCTGGGGATCGTGGCGCGCATCTGCGGTTTGAGCATCTGGATCCTGATCCGCATTCTGAAAGACGAGCTGATTCTGGCCTACTCTACCGCCAGCTCCGAGAGCGTGCTGCCGCGCATTATTGAGAAGATGGAAGCCTATGGCGCGCCCGCTTCAATCACCAGCTTTGTGGTGCCGACCGGCTACTCATTCAACCTTGATGGTTCAACTCTGTACCAGAGTATCGCCGCTATCTTTATCGCGCAGCTGTACGGTATCGACCTGTCGCTGTGGCAGGAAATCGTGCTGGTGTTGACGCTGATGGTGACCTCGAAAGGGATTGCGGGTGTGCCGGGCGTATCATTCGTGGTGCTGCTGGCTACGCTGGGCAGCGTGGGGATCCCACTGGAAGGCCTGGCGTTTATCGCCGGTGTTGACCGTATCCTCGACATGGCGCGTACCGCGCTGAACGTGGTGGGTAATGCGCTGGCGGTACTGGTTATCGCCAAGTGGGAGCACAAATTTGACCGCAAGAAAGCGCTGGCCTATGAGCGCGACGTGCTGGGTAGATTTGATAAGACCGCTAATCAGTAATTCATGACAGCTTGCCGGATAAGCGTAGCGCTATCCGGCAATGCAAATCATTACCCGTTTGTTAACTTATCAAACTCTTCGCAGCCGGTATCGAATCCTTCCATACAGCTCAGATTCAGCCAGTGCAGCGCCTTCTGTTTATTCTTCACGATAAAACCCTGTTCACCGTTTAAGAACATCATCCCTGCCCAGTATTCGGAATAACCGGTGCGGGAAATGGCTGAACTTCGTTTGAAATACCACGTCGCTTTCTCATCGTCAGCGGGAATGCCCACGCCGTTGGCGTAAATCAGGCCGAGCAGCATTTGTGCGTCGACGGCGGAGTCATTTTCCAGGTCTTCGGAGGCGTTTTGCAGCAAGGTAATGGCTTTAGGGTAATCGGTACGTCCAGCCTGGGTGTTGACCAGAATCCGCGCCAGGGTAAGTTCTCCCGCTTTACTGCCTGCTTTGGCTGCTTTTTCCGCCAGCGTTTTAGCCTGGGGGTAATCCAGACTGACCGGATTCGTAATTTTGATTTGCGCCAGTAGCGCACAGGCGTCGGCATCGCCGTTGTCGGCGGCTTTTTGCGCCCAATACTCGGCTTTGCTCAAATCGCCCGAACTGAACCAGGTATCGGCAAGAAAGTACTGTGCGCGACGATCCCCTGCCTCAGCGGCCTGTAAGTACTGGCTTCCTGGCTCAGTATCACTGGCATGGGCAAAGAATGTCATAAAGAACATCAATGCAATGAGTTGTTTCATTTTGAGTTTTATTTAGGGTACGGAATGAACAGTATAAAGAGATCGTATGGATAAAAAAACAGCCTCCGGGCGGAGGCTGTTGCAGAACAGTTACGTAAACGGACTAACCCATCGCGCTTTCGCGCAGGCTGGCTTTCAGCTTGGTGTATTCATCAATGACATACTGCTCGGCAGCGCGCTGATCGGCAATGCGTTCAACGTTAACGGCACAGTACTTGTACTCCGGCGTTTTGGTAATCGGGCTTAAGTTCTCGGTTACCAGCTCATTACATGCGCCAATCCACCACTGGTAGGTCATGTAAATCGCGCCTTTGTTTGGACGATCGCTGACTGCTGCACGGGTAATGACCCGGCCTTTACGCGAGTTAACCCATACCAGCTCTTCATCCTGGATGCCCAGGCGTGCTGCGTCGGCGGTGTTGATCTGGGCATAGCCCGGTTCATCCGCCAGCGCGGCCAGCGCCGCACAGTTACCGGTCATCGAACGGCAAGAGTAGTGGCCGACTTCACGCACCGTGGACAGCACCATCGGGTACTCCTCAGTGAGTTTGTCGATTGGCGCTACCCAGTCGCAGGTAAAGAACTGCGCCAGGCCGTTCGGGGTATCGAACTTCTCTTTGAAGAGATAAGACGTACCCTGGTCGGTTTCTGAGGTGTCGCGGCAAGGCCACTGGATATAACCCAGTTCGCCCATTTTCTCGTAAGTGGCACCGTAGAAATCCGGGCACAGATGACGCAACTCATCCCAGATTTCCTGGGTGTTGTTGTAGTGCATCGGGTAGCCCATACGGGTGGCGATTTCACTGATAATCTGCCAGTCCGTTTTCAGATCCCACTTCGGCTCAACGGCTTTAAAGAAGCGCTGGAAGCCACGGTCAGCCGCGGAGAAGACGCCTTCATGCTCGCCCCATGACGTAGACGGTAAAATAACGTCTGCGGCAGCGGCAGTTTTGGTCATGAAGATATCCTGCACGATGACCAGTTCCAGATCCTCAAAGCCTTTGCGCACTGCGGAGAGTTCAGCATCAGTCTGTAATGGATCTTCACCCATAATGTACGCCGCGCGGACTTCGCCATGCGCCGCACGGTGTGGCAGTTCACTGATGCGATAGCCGGTATGTGCAGGCAGACTTTCCACGCCCCAGGCTTTAGCGAACTTCTCGCGGTTAGCCGGATCTTTCACATACTGATAGCCCGGATAAGTATCCGGTAGCGCGCCCATGTCGCATGCGCCCTGAACGTTGTTCTGGCCACGAACCGGGTTAACGCCCACGCTTGGCTTACCGAGGTTGCCGGTCAGCATTGCGAGGCTGGTCAGTGAACGCACGGTTTCCACACCCTGATAGAACTGGGTAACACCCATGCCCCACAGGATGGCCGCGCTTTTTGCCGTGGCGTACATACGAGCAGCCTGACGAATATCCTGTGCGCTAACGCCAGTGATATCTTCGACGGACTCCGGCGTGTAGCCTTCGACAATCTTGCTGTACTCTTCGAATCCTTCGGTACGGGAGGCGACGAACGCCTGGTCGTACAGTTTTTCTTCGATGATGACATGACCCATAGCGTTGAGCAGCGCGATGTTCGAGCCGTTTTTCAACGCGATGTGCATATCGGCAATACGCGCGGTTTCAATTTTGCGCGGATCGCAGACGATAATTTTCGCCCCGTTACGTTTAGCGTTAATCACGTGATTCGCCACGATCGGGTGGGAATCCGCCGGGTTGTACCCGAAGATGAACACTAAATCTGTGTTATCAATTTCATTGATAGCATTACTCATTGCGCCGTTACCGACCGATTGGTGCAGACCTGCAACCGAAGGGCCGTGTCAGACGCGAGCGCAGCAGTCAACGTTATTGGTACCAATAACGGCGCGCGCGAATTTTTGCATTACATAGTTGGTTTCGTTACCCGTACCGCGAGATGAACCGGTCGTCTGAATAGCGTCCGGGCCATACTTCGCTTTGATGGCGCTCAGACGAGTGGCGACGTAATCAAGCGCTTCATCCCAGGAAACGGATTCCAGTTTGCCGCCACGCTGGCGACGGATCATTGGGGTTTTCAGACGAGGGGTCAGGATCTGGGTATCATTGATAAAATCCCAGCCATAGTAGCCCTTCAGACACAAGGTACCCTGGTTGGTTTTCCCCTGCGCCGCTTCAGCCCGGACGATTTTGCCGTTATCGACCACCAGGTTGATTTTGCAACCTGATGCGCAATATGGGCAAACCGTGACGACTTTTTTCATCGGTCTCGCTCCAGTTAATCAAATCACGCATACGCGCTTGTCGCTTGAGTTATGCATCTTTTATGCCATGTTTTTATCAAGGGCATTAGTCGATATTACGGGCGAATTTTGCGCAAAACCCTGACGAAAAACAGGCTGTCGTCATATTTGACGTGACGAATCTCCAATACGTGACGGCCCGGCAGTGTGACCGAGGTTATGTTTCCCACACATCCTTGTGCCTTATCGCTGTCACTCTGTGCAGAATCAATCACACTCATTTAAGTTGGCCAGAAATGGGGAAAAACAATGAAGCCAGCCATACTGGTTGTGGATGATGACATCGCTGTCTGCACGCTTTTACAGGATGTGCTGAGCGAACACGTCTTTGCAGTGACCGCATGTCACACCGGGCAGGAGGCGCTGCGCTGCATTGAGACTCAGCCGGAAATCGCTCTGGTATTGCTGGACATGATGTTGCCTGATATTAACGGTCTGATGGTGCTGCAGCAGGTGCAAAAGATGAGACCCGGATTACCGGTGGTGATGCTGACCGGGCTTGGCAGCGAGTCGGATGTGGTTGTCGGGTTGGAAATGGGCGCTGACGACTACATCGGTAAACCGTTCAATGCGCGGGTGCTGGTGGCGCGGGTAAAGGCGGTACTCAGACGCGTCGGCGTGTTAACGGCAGAAAGTGGCAGCCCGCAAACCACGGGGCTTTCTTTTAACGGTTGGCATCTCGATACCGCCGGTTGCCAGTTACATAATCCTCAGCAACTGAAGGTGGAGTTGACGCAGGGGGAATACAGCCTGCTGCTGGCGCTGGCCCAAAACGCCCGCCGGGTACTTAGCCGAGAACAACTGCTGGAACTGACGCGCAGCGACAGCGTTGAGGTGTTTGACCGCACCATTGACGTGCTAATCATGCGGTTACGGCGAAAAATAGAGAACAACCCGCATCAGCCGATGCTGATCAAAACCCTGCGCGGGCTGGGCTATGTGTTTGCCGCCGACGTTCAGCATCATGATAAGGCGGCGTAAACGTCTTATCCGGCTTACAAGGACGCTATATCGGCTTTTAGCTCTGCCAACGTTTTCGCGCCGTCTATCGCGTTGGCGCACAGCAAACTGGCCCGTGCGCAGGCGTGTGCCAGCCTGACGCTGTCCGTCAGCGACCAGCGTTCATGACAGCCATACAAAAATCCGGCGCAAAACGCATCTCCCGCCCCGACGCTGCCAACGATCTCCTCCGGCGCCAGGTACTGTGACGGGATCCAGACGCCCGGCAGATCCGGCGCTTCACCCCAGGCGCCTTCCGGACAGTGGATAACCACCCGCTGGCGAACGCCCGCATTCAACAGTTCGCGCGCAGCGGTGGCGATGTGCGCAATATGCAGCTCCCCGTTGGGCAGGCGGATCTCCAGCCCGCTGAATTCCCCGGCTTCCAGCTCGTTAATTACCAGATAGTCGAGATGGCGCAGAGCTGGCATCACCAGCGGCTGATAGCGCGGGTCGCCCTTGCGTGAAACCAGATCCAGTGATGTTTCAAAGCCGTTGTCGCGCATTTGCGCCAGCAGCCGTGCGCTACGCGTGCCGTACTCCTCATCCGGCATGTCCAGACTGTCGAGCAGCAGCAGATAGCCAAGATGGAAGATTTTCATCGAGGTATCCAGTTGCTCAAAAGCGGGCAGATCCAGCAGCCGGTTGGCGCCGGGCGAGTGGAAAAAGGTGCGCTGACCGCTGGGATCGGTCATCACCTGTGACATCGACGTGGGGGCGAAAGTCGTGCGCTGCACATGTTGGCGATTAACATGATACTGCTCCAGCATCGCCATGATGTAGTCGCCGTCGCTATCCTGACCGATTAACCCCACCGCCTGCAGCGGCAGTCCGGTGTGCATTTTCGCCAGCGTCAGCAGTACGTTCAGCGGCGCACCGCCCGTCGCGCGTTCGCTACGGATGATTTCCGCCAGCCAGCCGCGTTCCGGCCACTGCACAATTTGATGCACATGATCGACCAGCATGTTGCCTGCGGCGATAACGCCTCTGCGTTCCATCAGACCCGTCCCGCGCTGCCAAAAATACGCATCTGTTCTGAAACGGTATCGGTAATGGCCTCTTCAATGGCGAGCAGCAGTTCGGCAAATTCGTCGTACAGGGGCTGACGATTCGCTATTCTTGTCTCTACTGCCGACAGCGCCGCCTGCGACATGCCGGTATAGAAATTAATTTTGTGAATGCCGAGTTCAATTGCGCGCTTGAAATCGTCGTTGCTGATGCCGGAACCGCCGTGCAGTACCAGCGGGATCGCCGCCTGCTGGCGAAGGGCGTCCAGACGCGGAAAGTCGAGCACCGGTTCGCCTTTATATTTGCCGTGTGCATTACCAATGGCGACCGCCAGCGCGTCAATCCCGGTTCTGTCGACGAAATCACGCGCCATCATCGGGTCGGTAAATAACGACTCGTCGGCATGACCATACAACGCGCCGCCCTCATCGCCTCCCACCGCGCCCAGTTCGGCTTCCACCGATACACCGACGGCGTGACACATCTTCACCACTTCGCGGGTTTGACGAATATTTTCTTCATACTCCAGCGTGGAGCCATCAAACATCACTGAACTGAAACCTAAGCGCAGTGCCCGAACCACCGACTCAAAGTGCAGGCCGTGGTCAAGGTTCAGCACTACCGGAATGTCATGCCGCGCGGCTTCGTACTTGACCGCTTCGACCAGAGAATCCAACGAGATATATTTAAAATGCACCTCGGCGATGTTGATGATAAACGGCGAACGTTCCTGCTTTGCCGCGGCAAACAGCGCGCGCAGGAAGTGTGAGTCCAGAACGTTAAACGCCCCTAAGGCATAGCGGTGCTCGCGGGCATGGGCAAGGCCATCGGCGAGAGATATCAACGGCATAATGCGCTCCTTGGTTAGCGGAACAGGCGATACTCATTACACAGCACCAGCTGCGCCGGGTCGTCTTCTTCAATGTCGTTATAGCGGGCGATCGGTTGCAGAAAGTGGTTATCGTGGTCGTCGTCATTAACAGAAGAAACCTCGCCGACCAGCACGTCGCCAAAACCTTCTTCCGCCCAGAAGCTGTGATACAGGCCCGGTGGCAGGCAGATGCTTTCACCCGGCGTCAGGCGCAGTTGACTGCCTGCCGCATGGGTTTGCCGACAGCCGTCAATCACCACGCTCACGTCGCTGTCCTCCGTTTGTTCTCGGATCCCCGCATTCCACAGTTCCACAATTAAATTACCGCCGCCGCGATTGATAATGTCTTCGCGTTTACGCCAGTGAAAATGCATCGGCGTGACCTGCGCATCGCGAACATGCATGATTTTCTCGGCGTAGCATTTCTCGTAAGGCATTCCTTTCGGCGAGCCATTACGCAGGGTAAACAGCGTTAACCCTTGCGCGGCGAAATTGTTGCCGCCAAACGCGGTGACATCCCAACCGAGCTTAAGGTCGAAAACTTCTCTCCAGGCGGCGGGATCAAGCTTGCGCCATTGGGTCGGCGGGAAACTGGCGAAAGGGGGGAGATGCACGTCGTGCTGAGAGAAAAACTGGCGCGTGTGGCCAAGGATTTCGTTTATTGCTGAGCGTTTCATTGATTCTCCTGTGGCTGATAAGATGACCTTTATGCGGCCCTCTTCTCAAAGAAGAGGGAGAAAATCAAAAGCTTTCCCATGGATAAAATGGACACAATCCGGTTACCTCTCCCTCACAGCAGAATAGGGAATAGTTATATTTTATTGTGTTTTTCTATGTGGTGATGTGATTCATTCAATAAAATGATAAATAAAAAGAGCATTTTCACAAATGTTATTATAAATCATTATCTTAATATGTTTGTTTTTTTAGTCGAATCTCAGTTTTCTGCAGTCATTGGGATGTGAGCGCTGGCGTGTTGCCTCGCGATTAAAAATGAATAATACATAATATAAATAATCTTATTAAAATCTGCTGCTATTGAATATAAAATGTCGTTAGTTAACCGATTGTTTATATATCATAAGTGTACTACGTACTTTGCTAATAACTATTTGTTTAGTTTTAAAATATTTTTTAGTAAAAAATAACCTTCTTAGTAGTCTTGTTGGTATGCTGATTAAACTTTATTCTTTATGTATTACTGTCTTTCTGCAAGGGATGCGATAATGAAAAAAGGTTCTGGCTTCTATAATCTTGAAGGTATGATTTCAGATGATAGTATAAATAAATACTTATTAACCATCAGAGGGTCGGTAAATTTAGGTGTACTTGATGTTGAATCAATTGACGGAAAGGAAAGTCTAAGTAAACCATATAGTTATAAAATAACATTCACTTCAAAATGTAAAGATATCCCTCCAGAATCTCTTCTTAATATTGAAGCTATGCTACAAATTAGAGCCCCTAATAATAAATGGAGTAAATATGTTCAGGGTTCTGCAATGTGGATCAATGAGCGGCAAATAGAAGGGGTTATTACATCATGTTCACTTATTAGCACTTCAGCGGATGAATCACTGTACGAAATCAGGCTGGAGCATAAGCTTGCATTACTCTCACGACGCAGGCGATCGGCTATTTACCTGAATATTAACGTTCCGAAACTGGTAACGCAGATCCTCAAAGAGCATTTTTTTGCTGATTATGAAATCGACTTTGATAAGCTTCTTTGTACCTATCCTGACCGGGAAATGATCGTACAGTGGGAGGAATCAGATTTAGCGTTTGTCAGCCGCATCCTGTCAGAAGTTGGGATCTGGTTCAGGATTGAAAATCATCATGCGGTTTCGCACATTATGGTGCTTATCTTTAGTGATTCCCAAAGCCGGTACATCTTCGATCAAAAGATTATGCATGCATCTCATGCGGGTCTGACAGCAAATGATTACGCGATCGATAAGCTGGTATCAAAGCACAACGTTGTCTCCGCAGCCGTTAAAGCAAAGAACTTTGACTACCGGCTTGCCAACTCGCTAATACTCAATGCTGATGCCGATGGGGCTGAACAAACATCGACGACGTATGGAGTGGATTATCGTTATGCGGATATTCACCACCAGCCGGGATCGAAATTTGCAGAGGAACAACCGGGCGAATCCAGCTGGTTCTACGCCAAACTGCATCACGAAATTATTCTTAATAATCAATCTGTTTTAAGCGGGGTGACCACCAGCCCGTCGATCGCGCCAGGTATGGTGCTTGAAATCGACGGTACTATTCCGCAAGCGTTTACTTCAGGATTTGTGGTAACGGCAATGCGGGTGACGGGGAGGCGTGATGCCGCCCTTCAATCCCAACTGATCGGTATTCCTTACAGTGAGCGCGTTTGCTTTCGGCCGCAGCTACTACCCCGACCGCGTATCGTGGGTACGGTTCCCGCAATTGTTTCCTCCCGAATAGACAATGACAAATATGCCCATATCGATGTGCAGGGGCGCTATTGGGTGAAGTTTGATTTTGACCTCGACCAACATAAGCAAGGCTATGAAAGTATGCCCGTCCGTCTGGCACGGATTTATGCCGGTGATACTTATGGTCATCACTTCCCGCTCATTCAGGGGGCGGAAGTTGCCATTGCGTTTGAAGGTGGTGATCCGGAAAGGCCTTTCATTGCCCATGCGCTGCATCATGCTCCAAAGCCTGACCTCGTCACCAGCCGTAACAATACCCGCAACGTAATCCGTACTGCGGGCCACAATAAGCTGCGGATGGAGGACCGACGCGGACAGGAACACGTCAAGTTAAGTACCGAATACGCTAAAACCCAGCTGAACATGGGCCACCTTGTTGATGCTGGTGGTAAGCCGCGCGGTGAAGGCGCAGAACTGCGCACCGATGAGCGGGGGGTGTTGAGAGCCGCAAAGGGAATATTGCTGACGACAGAGGCGCAGCCAAAAGCCCAGGGCAAGCAGCTCGATATGAACGCAGTTGTTCAACAGCTACAGGCTGCGCTTGTACTGGCAACCTCTCTTCAGCAGAGCGCCCTGACGGCGCAAGCGTTAAACGTCGAAATGGGGCAACAGCAGCAGCTTAACGCCGCACTTGAACAGTTGACTCAGCCGGGGCTGGTGGCCTATGCCGATCAAGGTATGGCTCTGCTCACACCAGAAACCATGGCGCTGTCGGCAAACAAAGATCTGTCGCTGAATGCGGCCAATAACGGCAGTTTTAATGTTTTTAAAAAACTCTCCATGGCTGTCGGACAGGGTTTATCGCTTTTCAGCAGAGCGATCGGGATCAAAATTATTGCCGCAAAAGATGATATTTCCGTCCAGGCGCAGCGTGGTGAAATGGGCCTGCTTTCCGATCAGCATTTTCATATTCAAAGTATGAACGGCAATGTGACCATCAGCGCCAAAAAGAATATTCAGTTGCTGTGTGGGGGTGGCGGTATCCGAATAAATGAAGATGGCTCAGTAAAAATATTCTCTCCCGCTAAAGTGCAGTTGAAAGGCACCACTCTTGACTGGAGTGGGCCGGAATCCGTTAAAGATAAATCCCCCGTTTTTCAGGAAGACCAGTTTCACCGCCGCATTAAATTACATGGTTATGGGAATACGGACGATGTTCTGAAAAAGACAAAATTCAGACTGACTAAGGCCTCCGGTGAAATCATTGAAGGTGTTACCGACGATGAAGGCATGACGCCGTTACTGGATATGACGGAAATGGATGAAATGAAAATGGAGATTTTGCCAAATGAGTAACAGTCCCTTTAATCCGCGAGTCGTGGCGACGGGGGTACAAGGCGTGCCTAAATCCACCGGCGGAAAAATGGCAGTCTGCGAAGTGGCGGTTAAAAACCCTATGCCCTGTATTGTGATCCTTGTTCATGGTGTTAACGATGTGGGCGAGGCGTATCAAAATCAGGAGCAGGGGATCATTGCCGGCCTGAATGAACGTATGGGCCGTACGGATATGTATCCGCATGAATGGCACCAGTTCAAAATGGATATGGGCGATGGCGAACAGCAGCAGGTGAAAATGCCTGGGCGCAGTCCGGTGATCCCATTTTACTGGGGATATAAACCTGTTGATCATGCAACGTATATCGAGGACCAGCGGCGTTATCGTGATGAGCTGGCTAAATCAGGCAGCGCCGCAAAGCTGCCTTACAATGCCTACCAGGAAGATGACGCCACGAAGCTGGCAAAGTTAGGACACATTCCTCAAACCACGTTGAAATATCAGAATGATAATTTCGGTAATGTTCTCGACGATGTGTATGCCAAAGGCGGTGGCACCTTTGCGAATGCGACAACCACAATTCCGGATATGTTAGGCCCGGGCTCCGGCGGCCTGACGAATGGCGCTGCAGGATTTGCTTCATTTCATATGAATGGTGGGGATTTTACGCATCCTATTTATGATAACCCTCACCGTATTTATCAGTTTTTTGCCGCGCAGAGGCTGGCAGATTTAATCCTGATGATTCGAAATAATAAATCTACTGAAAACGACCCTATTAATATCGTTGCACACTCTCAGGGAACGATCATTACCATGCTTGCCAATATGCTGGTTAAAGAAGCAGGGGCGGACCCCGTTGATTGCGTTATTCTTAATCACTCCCCCTATGCGCTTGAAAATACGTTTGCCGAGAGTGCGACCCCCGGACATCACCAGACGGATCGCGCCCGTCAGCAGACGTTTAAAAATTTCTGTCATTTGATGGCGACAAACGATAAATATGGCAAAGGAGAATACCACACCGGAGCGGAAATTGATGATATAGAAGGCGCAACATGTCTGAGTAAAACCCATTCTCAATGGCGCAAGAATAAGCTCTATACCCGCAATAACTTCGGCAAGGTATATAACTATTTTTGCCCCAATGACAGTGTTGTCTCATTACTTAACGTGCAGGGTTTTGGCTGGCGAGGCATACCTCACGACATTGCGAGTGGCATAGAGAATTTGCGCCAGCGTGTTTTCTGCGAAAATGGCCCCGATATAGGTTGTAGCCCCCAAAGCGTGCCTTTTGAAATGCCGACGTTAAAAAAGGGAAGTTTTAATCAGGATACGGGTTTTACTAAACAATATACGTTTTCCGATGTTGTGATTAATGGTGAACAACTTCCCGTTACTTTTAAGCATCAACTACAGGGGGTAGAGAGCAAGTATAAATATTCGTTAGAGCCTGATTCTCCCGATCAGGTCATCTCATTTTCTGCAAAAGCCACTACTATTTCCCGTACTGAGACAGATATTAAAAATCTCAGCGGCGCAGGTTTCGATTTTTTACAGCCAGGTCGGGAATTAACACCAGCAGAACTCACAATGTTCAGCAATAAATATGGTAAGCGTTATACCAAAGGCGCTGTCCTTGGAGGGGGATACAATAAAACCGTACAGCTGATTTATGAAAAAACGGCGGATGAACTGAAAAAAGAATGGATGCACTCAGACCCTGTTGGTTACAGCCAGCATTCCTCTATTGTCATGTCAAAAGATGCCCCAGCGAAAGCAATGGCCTTCGATCTGGCGGTGGGGATATGCAGGGCATTTGATTACGAAAATGGTGAGTTCTGGGTAAAACTACTTCGCCGTGGGGACTGGCGTATGAAGAAAAATGGTCTACCAAGTACTGTAGATTATTATAATACTGGTATATTAAATAATTTATATACAAAGCAGTTTATGAATAGACCGGATGATATTTTACCCAAAGGGATGTTTGGTGTGGTTAATGAATACTGTCATTCAACAATAGTTAAACCGGCAAGACATAATGAAATATACAATACGGAGATTTCCAATCTGCAATGGGACATGCCTGAGCCGCTTAACGTATAAGGACATTTTATGAAAAATAAATTGATGCTAAGTTTACTGGCCTTAATCCTCACAACGATGACGCTGACCGTTGAGGCAAAAGTGCCCTCGCAGATTATTTATCGCTATGATAATAACCGCTATCTGGAATTGAAAGGATTCAATTGTGATGGCGCACTTTGGTATCATGATACCACACGAAATATTCACAAAGAGTTAATTGATGGTAGATTTGCTTCCTTCAGGGTTTTCACCGGGGCCTATATCCACCCATCCGATAAATATATATTCATTCCAGACTGGGAACCAACGGCTTATCTGATATCCAAAGACTATGGTCAAACATGGCGGGTCGCAACCTATATGGCTTCTTTCCCGGCGCTGGAAAGAAACTCAGATGGGGTAATGCGTGATTATCCGGAAGGAAAAGAAATCAAAAGAGTGGTGGTGGTCAATAATCAGGCATTTATTACCACTTCGCAGAATCATTTGTATATGAGTTCATACCCTTTTGACGATCCGCGTCTAAAACCCGGCGGGCCGGGTATAGATTATAAATTCTTTGATGACACGTATTATCTCTACAGGCCAGGCAAGCATAAATCCAATGGCGAGTATGTGGATGCCCACATCAGACCTGAATCTCCAGGGTATGCGTGGGGTACGGTTATTTTTATGAAAAAAGGACTGAATAATCTTGTTGAGTCAGAAAAATCG
>NZ_SZWS01000041.1:47885-49123 GCF_005281245.1 Citrobacter sp. wls826 | reverse complement strand
AGGATAAATGATGACACTGAGAAGTATGTTAAAAATAATAATCGGAGCAATCTCACTATGCGCTGTCACTGCCTGTACAAAATCACCCTCACAGGTAATTTATCGCTATGATGATAACCGTTATCTTGAATTGAAAGGTTTTAATTGTGAGGGGGCGCTTTGGTATCATGATACCAAAAGGAATATACATAAGGAGTTAGTCAATGGTGTTTATTCAACATATCAGATCTTTACCGGAGTTTATATTCACCCATCGGATAAGTATATCTTGATACCAAGATGGGAACCGAGTGCATATAAAATAACCAAAGACTATGGGCAAACATGGCAGGTGGCATCTTATATGTCCCCATTTCAGGGGCAAGAGAGAAATTCAGAGGGGAATATGGTCGACAGACCGGAGGGAAAAGAAATCAAAAGAGTGGTGGTGGTTAATAATCAGGCATTTATTACCACTTCGCAGAATCATTTGTATATGAGTTCATATCCTTTTGACGATCCGCGTCTAAAACCCGGCGGACCGGGTATTGATTATAAATTCTTTGATGACACGTATTATCTCTACAGGCCAGGTAAACATAAATCCAAGGGTAAGTATGTAGACGCTCATATGAGACCTGAATCTCCAGGTGCGGCCTGGGGGACGGTCGTTTTTATGAAAGCTGCTTTAGCCCATTTAACGGAGGGTTATAAGGCAAATTATCAAAACCTGCCCGACAAAGAACCGGAGGTGGTGGGCTATAAGGGATGGACCCGGATGCGCTGTGACCTGGATGCGGGAAAATAATCTGCAATGGGATATGCCTGAGTCGCTTAACGTTTAAGGATAAATGATGACACTGAGAAGTATGTTAAAAATAATAATCGGAGCAATCTCGCTATGCGCCGTCTCTGCCTGTACAAAATCACCCACACAGGTTATTTATCGCTATGATGATAACCGCTATCTGGAATTGAAAGGATTCAATTGTGATGGGGCACTTTGGTATCATGACAATAAAAGAAGTATACATAAAGAGATCTATGATGGCATATTTGCTTCCTTCAGAATTTTTACAGGTGAATATATTCATCCTTCCGATAAATATATATTTATTCCTGAGTGGGAGCCGGGGGCATACACAATATCCAAAGACTATGGGCAAACATGGGAGGTGGCATCTTATATGTCTCCATTTCAGGGGCAAGAGAGAAATTCAGAGGGGAATATGGTCGACAGACCGGAAGGAAAAGAAATA
>NZ_SZWS01000041.1:31709-47875 GCF_005281245.1 Citrobacter sp. wls826 | reverse complement strand
GGCATTTATTACCACTTCGCAGAATCATTTGTATATGAGTTCATACCCTTTTGAGGATCCGCGTCTAAAACCCGGTGGGCCGGGTATAGATTATAAATACTTTGATGACACGTATTATCTTTATAAACCAGGCAAACATAAATCCAATGGCGAGTATGTGGACGGTCATACCAGTCCTGAATTTCCTGGACGAGCCTGGGGGACAGTCGTTTTTATGAAAACTGCTTTAGCTCATTTAACGGAGGGTTATAAGGCAAATTATCAAAACCTGCCCGACAAAGAACCAGAGGTGGTGGGCTATAAGGGATGGACCCGGATGCGCTGTGACCTGGATGCGGGAAAATAATATGAAAGGTGTAATCAGGCTAAATGACCCGCTGGAAAACGGTGGGTATGTGAACAAAGCTTCTGGTAGCAAGTTTATGGGAATTCCTGTCGCTTTAATGGGGGATACTGTTCTTTGTGTTGCGCATAAAGGGACCTTTCCCATACTTGATTTTGAACCAACCTGGACAATGGACGGTAGAGGCGTTGTTGTGGATGGGTGTAGGGCTGCATGCGGTTGTGCAATAAAAACCACACTGCCAATGGCGGGGACAAGCAAATGAGTAAATGGAAGATACCAAACAAGAATCCCTATCAAGACCCAGGGAAATTCCCGCTAAATATTATGCTGGTCATTAGTTGTGCTATATTCTTGTTATGTATGATGTACCATATATTAAACTGGCTTCAGGAAAAGAAAGTTGCTGATGATTTGACATGGAATGCAATAGTAATCCCTTCTCTAATAGTGTTAGTAATCTGGTGTGTGGTGATAATCATTCACGGTATAATATCTTTTCCTTTTTATTATGCGGGTTACCTTGAGCAGTATGGTATGTATAAGTGGAAAAACTGGGCAATACAGGCATTGCCTCTTTTAGACTATTCATCAATTCTCCCGGTGCCTGAACTGGCATTAAAAATTCAGAAACTAGAAGGGGAAGCGCCAGCAGGTTCTGCAACGCCGTTACGAATTGATATCGAAGTTGATTCAATGGATGACGCCAGAGTTGATAAAGTGCTAAGCCGGTTGATAGAACCACTCAAGAATTCTCTTGTCAAAGAGTATCGTCCGTTTAATACCTGGTTGTATGTTAAGGGTGCGGATGACACTATCGGCAATAGTTTCAGGGCGGTACTCGCAAGTCTGGGCATCTCCAGCAATAAGGTCGGAGACGTTAATATTCTTCATGATTGTCCGGATTATTCTTTAATCAATGGTTGGGTTGGCCTAAATATTTCTGAAAACAACCTGGTTATTACAGTTGAATTGCACAATAAAAATAATTCTGATTTTTTCGAAAGTGCTAATGCCTTTATTTTTACCAATGCAAAATTGCTTGAAGATAAAGACACACCTTTATATTTATTGCGTATGATGGACAGTACTCCATATTATCTTGATGAAATCGTAAGTGCATATTTATCTGCTCAACAAGTGGATGTGAGTAAAATTAAAAAGATGTGGTTCAACTCACTGGATAAACAGTCAAAATTCGTAATGTTTAGTGGGGTGGAAAACGCAAAAGTGAACATTTTGGCCGATAGTCGATATGAACTGGAAGCCGTTACTGGGCAAAGCACAGAGGTTCAGCGTTGGGTTGTATTGGCGTTGGCTGCGGATGCTGCAAAATATGGTCAAGGACATCAGTTATTCGCCAGTGCATCCGCAGGCACGATTCAAACCGGAATAATAACTGCTAAATATCCAGGATGTTGGCCTGCACTTGGTAAGCTCGATTTCGGGAATTATTGGAAAATCATAATTGTTTGCGCAATTATTTTATGGGGTATAGGGTTTGTAAGTCTCGTGCCAACGGAAATGTTCAATAATCACCCCTGGTATACGTTTACTCCTTTAGTTATCGGCACTCTGGTTATTTATACGGCAATTATGATTTATTCTTTGATAGTGAGTCAAAATATAGAGCGGGAAATGGATATTTATTACTCTCAGTTTTTATGAGGTAAGCGCCCTGACGGGCGCTCATACTTCTTTTACTCTCTTTGCGGCAGGAGAGCATCAGTCGGTTAAGGGGTTATTTCACCGTCCAACCCTTATAGCTGCCGACGTTGTTTTTATCGATCATCGTCACCGGGATCAGTACGGGTTCTTTCGGGGCGGGTTTCCCCTGCAATATGTCATAGCCGATTTCGACCGCTTTGGCAGCCATCACCTGCGGATCTTGTGCAGGCGTCGCCACAAATAGTGAGTTTTCCCGCTTCAACGCTTCTTCAGCGTCTGGCGATCCGTCTACGCCGACAATAAAGAATTCGCTACGTTGTGCCTGTTTTGCCGCCAGATCGGCACCGATCGCCGTAGGATCGTTAATGGCGAATACGCCGTCGATCTTCGGATTCGCCGCCAGCAGAGCGGTCATGATCTCCAGTCCGCCTTCGCGACTGCCTTTGGCGTTTTGGTTATACGACAGCACCTTGATATCCGGGTGGCGTTTAAACTCGGTCTGGCAGCCTTCCACGCGGTTCTGGACGGCGGAAACCGGCGGCCCGTTGATAATGACGACGTTGCCTTTCCCTTTCAGACGGTCGGTAATGTATTTACAGGCCATTTCACCCGCCTGGGTGTTATCGGAGGTAATGGTCGCATCTGCGCCTTCCGCCGCTACGTCAACGGCAACCACTACAATCCCTGCGTCTTTCGCGCGTTTTACCGCTGGGCCGATGCCTTTGGAGTCGGCGGCGTTAAGAATAATCATGTCGACCTTGGCGGCAATAAAGTTGTCGATTTGCGACACCTGTTGTCCCAGATCGTAGCCGCTGGAAACCAGCGTCACTTTAACGCTATCACCCGCCAGTTTGCGTGCTTCCAGCTCCGCGCCTTTGGTGATCTGCACGAAGAACGGGTTGGCCAGATCGCCCACCGTAACGCCGATCGATTTCAGTTCTTTTGCCTGCACAAACGGAGCTGCAGCAAGCAGTGCGCCAGCACAGAGCGCGGTGACTAAGGGCTTCAATCTCATGCTGTATTCCTCGAAGTAAGATGTTGTTGTTATGCACTTTGATGGTGTCGGGTACGGTATTTGTCGATCAGTACCGCTATGATGATCACCGCCCCTTTGATCACCAGTTGCCAGAAATAGGAGACGCCCATCAGCGTCATGCCGTTATTGAGCGTGGCGATAATCAACGCCCCTACCAGCGTGCCGGTGATGGTACCGATCCCCCCAACAAAGCTGGTACCGCCGAGGATCACCGCCGCGATGGCGTCCAGCTCGTAACCCATGCCTAAGTTGCCGTTGGCGCTGTATAGCCGCGAGGCGCTCATCACCCCGCCAAGACCTGAGAGCACACCGCTCATGCCGTAGACGAACAGCAGCACCAGCCACACTTTGATACCGGTTAAACGAGCGGCCTGCATATTGCCGCCGACCGCATAAATATGAACGCCGAGTGTGGTGCGCCTAAGAATGAACCAGCACATCACCACCACCGCCAGTGCAATGACCACTAGCCACGGAACCGGACCAAGATAGTTGTTACCGATCCACTCAAAGCTGATATTGGAATTGATCACCGTCGTGCCGTCGGCCAGCAGATAGGCCGCGCCGCGCAGCGCCGTATACGTTCCAAGCGTGACGATAAACGGTGGTAGTCCGGCAAAAGCAACCAGCGCGCCGTTAAACAACCCCAGCACCAGACCGAGCATCAGCGCCGCCGGAATCGACAGCATGGCAAATTCAGGGATCAGCGAAACGACCATAGCCGCGACGGCAGTGGTGCCGAGAATCGAGCCAACCGAGAGGTCGATCCCGCCGGTCAAAATAATGAAGGTCATGCCTGCCGCCAGCACGATGTTGATCGACGCCTGGCGGGTTATATTCAACAGGTTGCTTTCGGTAAAAAAGTTTGGCGCGATAAAGCCAAACACCGCCACTATCAGGATGAGAATCGGCAAGATGCCGACCGTTTGCATCAGATCGCTCATCAGCAATTTTTTCGCGGAGGCGGATTTCGCCACCTGCTGGGGAGTGGTTGGATTATTCATGGGACACCGCCTGATGATGGGAGTCGTTCACGCCGGTTGCCAGCGTCATAATATTTTCCTGGGTAATACTTTGCCCGTTCAGCTCACCGGCAATGCTGCCTTCCCGCATGACGTACACGCGATCGCTCATACCGACGACTTCCGGCAATTCGCTGGAGATCATCAGGATCGCCACGCCTTTGCGCGCCATGTCGTTCATGATCCGGTAGATCTCGCTTTTGGCGCCAACGTCCACGCCGCGCGTGGGTTCATCGAGGATCAAAATGCGTGGGCCGATCGCGACCCAGCGTGAAATCAGCAGCTTTTGCTGATTACCGCCGGACAGCCCGCCCGCGCGTACCTGGGCGTGCGGAACGCGGATGTTGAGCAATTGGATGGCGTCATCGGAAATAGCCTGCGCCTTTTTGCGATCGAGCATGCCCCAGTTGGCGTCACGTTCCAGCGTCGCCATGGTGATGTTCTCTGCTGCCGCCAGCTCTAAAAACAATCCCTGCTCTTTGCGGTTTTCCGTCAGAAAGCCAATGCCGTGGTCAATTGCCTCGCGAGGGGAGTGGATCACCACCGGTTCACCGTCTACTTCAATCATGCCGCCGATGGCTTTACGCACGCCAAAAATCAACTGAGCCAGTTCAGAACGCCCGGCGCCGACTAACCCGGCAAGGCCGACGATCTCCCCGGAGCGCACCAGCAAACTGCACGGTTGGACTTTATGGCCGTCGGTCAGGTGGTGGACGTTGAGGCGCGCTTTACCTAAGGGAATATCGCGCTCTTTGTTGAACAAATCGCTTAACGGTCGGCCCACCATCATGCGCACCAGCTCAGAGGCGTTGAGTTTGTCGCGGGTCAGGCTGCCTACATATTGCCCGTCGCGCAGGACGCTGACGCGGTCCGAGAGTTCATACACCTCCGCCATGCGGTGGCTAATGTAGATAATCGCCATCCCCTCATCGCGCAGGCGCATGATCAGTTCAAACAAGCGGTGGGTTTCACGTGAGGAGAGGGCGGCAGTGGGTTCATCCATCACCAGAATGCGGCTGTTACGGTGCAGGGCGCGGGCGATTTCCACCTGCTGCTGTTCGGCGATGGTCAACGTCATCACGCGATCGCTGGCCTTAAACTGGGCGCCGAGCCGGTCGATGACTTTTTGCGACTGCATCACCATCTCTTTACGTTGGACCAGACCGCCGCGCGACAGCTCGCTGCCAAGAAAGATATTTTCCGCCACCGTCAGGTTCGGCGCGAGCTGCATCTCCTGGTAAATCAGCGTGATGCCTGCGCTGAGCGCGTCTTTTGGCCCGCGAATGTGAAACGGCTGACCGTCGATCAGGATCTCACCGCTGGTGGCGGTATACGCGCCCGCGAGGATCTTCATCAGGGTGCTTTTCCCCGCGCCGTTCTCCCCCATCAAGGCATGAATCTCACCCGGCCAGACCGTTAAATCGACCCCTTTCAGCGCGTAAAATTTACCAAACGCTTTGGCAATGTTGCGCATCTCCAGAACCGGTGTCCTGCTCATAGCGGATCTCCTGTGGGGTGGCCGATATCAGCAGTCCATCACAGGAATGTAAATGCAAAATGTCAGAAGCCGTTCATATTTGTCATATTGCGATTTTTCTTCACGGAGCGTGATATGCCGCAACCAGGACGTCACTTTTTCGCCAGTGCGCGCGGACGATTGCTGTTCTTCAATCTGCTGGTGGTGACGGTCACGCTGATGGTAAGCGGTGTGGCGGTGCTGGGGTTTCAGCATGCCAGTCAAATCCAGGAACAGGTGCAGCAGCAAACCGTTGACGACATGACCGGCAGCATGAACCTGGCCCGGGATACGGCGAACGTGGCGACGGCGGCGGTGCGGCTGTCGCAGGTGGTCGGCGCGCTGGAATACAAAGGTGAAGCGGAGCGGCTGCAGGAGACGCAACGGGCGCTGAAGCATTCGCTGGAACAGCTGGCTACCGCGCCGTTGGCGCAGCAGGAGCCGGCGCTGGTCGAGCGTATTATCCAGCGCAGCCAGGAGCTACAAAGCAGCGTGGAAGGTATGCTGCAGCGCGGGCAACGGCGACATCTGGAACGTAACGCCCTGCTCAGTTCGCTGTATCAGAATCAAAGTTATTTACGTCATCTGCAAAAGCTGACCGGCGCGCAGGATGACGTGCTGCTGGGGCAGATAGACCGCTTAATTGTTGCCGCCATTGAAACACCCACGCCGCGTTCGGTGGTGAAACAACTGGACGGCGTGATGCCCGCGCTGCCTGTGCAAAATAGCAATCCGCTGATTACTAACATCCTCACCGACTTCAACCAAGAGTTGCATAAGCTGGAGCCACTCTCTTCCGCGCTTGAGCAGAGCGATTTGGCGATCAACTGGTATATGTTTCATATCAAAGCGCTGGTGGCGATCCTCAACAGCGATATCAACCGGTATGCTTCGCAGGTGGCGCTGATCTCCGAACAGCGGGTGGCGCAAAGCCATCAGGAACTGCAATCCGGCGCGTTGTTTATTTTGGTGTTTGCGCTGTTGGCGGTGGTGATCACCGGTTTTGCCGGCTGGTATATCTACCGTAACCTCGGTTCTAACCTGACGGCCATTTCGCGGGCGATGACCCGGCTGGCGCACGGTGAATCGGACGTTAGCGTCCCTGCCCTACAGCGGCGCGATGAGCTGGGCGAGCTGGCCCGCGCCTTTAGCGTCTTCGCCCGTAATACGGCATCGCTGGAGCACACCACCCGACTGCTAAAAGAAAAAACCAGCCAGATGGAAATCGACCGCACCGAGCGCCAGGGGCTGGAGGAAGCGCTATTGCACAGTCAGAAACTGAAGGCGGTAGGGCAACTGACGGGCGGATTGGCGCATGATTTCAATAACCTGCTGGCGGTCATTATTGGCAGCCTGGATCTGGTGAACCCAGACTCCCCTGATGCGCCACGGGTCAATCGGGCGCTAAAAGCCGCCGAGCGCGGGGCGCTCCTTACCCAGCGGCTGCTGGCCTTTTCGCGCAAACAGTCGTTGCATCCCCATGCGGTGGAGCTGAAAACGCTGCTGGAAAATTTGGGCGAACTGATGCGCCACTCTCTTCCGGCTACGTTGACGCTGGAGATTGAAGCCCAGTCTCCCGCCTGGCCCGCGTGGATTGATGTCAGCCAACTGGAGAACGCCATTATCAATCTGGTGATGAATGCCCGTGACGCCATGGACGGGCAGGCGGGCACCATTAAAATCCGTACCTGGAATCAGCGGGTCACGCGCAGCGATGGGCGTAAGCAGGATATGGTGATACTGGAAGTTGCCGACCAGGGAAGCGGGATGTCGCAGGAGGTGAAAGCTCAGGTCTTCGAGCCGTTTTTCACCACCAAACAGACCGGCAGCGGCAGTGGGCTGGGGCTGTCTATGGTCTACGGTTTTGTGCGCCAGTCCGGTGGCCGCGTGGAGATTGAAAGCGCCCCTGGGCAGGGAACGACGGTCAGATTGCAGCTTCCTCGCGCGGTTGTGCCGGTGCAGACACCGGTGGAGCCAATCGCACAGCACACCCCGACTCGCGGTGAAAAACTGGTGCTGGTTCTCGAAGATGAAGCCGATGTGCGCCAGACGTTATGTGAGCAATTACACCTGCTGGGCTACCTGACGTTAGAGGCCGCCAACGGCGAACAGGCTATGCATATGCTAGCGGCTTCATCCGAGATTGATATTTTTATCAGCGACTTAATGCTGCCCGGCGGTTTAAGCGGTGTGGATGTGGTTAATCATGCGCTGGCACATTATCCACAACTGAACATCCTGCTGATTAGCGGCCAGGATTTACGTCCGGCGCATAACCCGGCGCTGCCGGATGTGGCGTTATTGCGTAAGCCCTTCACCCGGGGAGAACTGGCGCAGGCGCTGCGGCATTCGCGTAATTGAGATTCCTCCGCTACCCGCGCAAATACGCTTTGATTACCGTGGGGCGAGTTTCTTGATGAGGCTGGTTTTATGCAACGCTCCGCGACATTCTTACTTTTCACTCTGCTGATGATGACCACCGTATCGGCGCAGGCGGATATTATCGATGACGCCATCGGTAATATTCAGCAGGCAATTAACGACGCATACAAACCGGACAGCGGGCGGGATTATGACGACTCTCGTGATGAAAGCTGGCAGCGACAGATGAGTGACGATCGTCGCCGGCAGTATGATAATCGCCGCCGCCAGTTTGAAGACCGACGCCGCCAACTGGATGACCGCCAGCGCCAGCTCGATCAGGAACGGCGTCAGTTAGAAGACGAAGAGCGCAGAATGGAAGAAGATTATGATCGTTAGCGCAATCTTTCGCCGGCAAGGTTATAGGGAGCAGAGACCTGTTAACAAGTGTTTTAGTGCGATGTAAACCTACCTCAGCACAATCTCCATTCCGTCATACCCGGCTTCAAGCCCTGTCGGTAGCGGATTCTCCATCATCCACAAATCAAACTGATGACTGATATGCGTCAGGATCACCCGTGGGCAGCGGATAACCTCGTTCAAGGCGATAACGATATTTACATCGCTGTGATTGCGCGGCGGCTCGGCGCGCGGGGCGTGGCTGCAGTCGATGATAATCACCTGAGGCTGGTTATTGTGGAGAAACTTCAGCGTCTTGTCGGGAAGTCCGGCGGTATCGGAGAGCCACGCCACGCGGCTGTGCGCGGTCTCCAGCAGATAGCCAAACGTCAGCTTTGAATGGTTGAGCGGGAGTGGCGTCACCTGCACCCCTTGCAGATTAAACACCACGAATGGCGCGACGGTATGGCTAAAATCGAGGATGCCAGGGTGCTTAAACAGATCGTCGCATCCCTGTTCATCCGGCGGACCGTACACCGGGATAGTCGCCCCCACTCCCCAGCGCAGCGGAAACAGCCCCTGCACGTGATCCATATGGTAGTGGGTGAGCAGAAACTGCTGGAAGCTGCCTGCTGGCCAGTCGTCCATCAGATGCGGGATCCCCGCGTCCAGCAGCGTCACCGCATTGTTAAATTTGACCACCCCGCTACAAGGGCGTCGACGGTATTGCGCCTGTAAGCGTGCTCGTTGGCAGGCCGCACAGTCACAGCCAAATGCCGGCACCAGTTGCGCGCCGCCGGTTCCCGTCAGCGTAATGGTCAGACTCATGGCTCCCCCTACAACGGTTTGGTGAAGCGAAAATGGCTCATGGTATAGCCTTCGCGCTGGTAAAAGCGGTGCGCGTCAAGGCGTTGGGTACTGGTAGAAAGCTCGGTTATTTCTGCGCCCGCTTCGCGCGCGGTGGCTTCGGCCCAGGCCAGTAACTGACTACCCACTTTTAGTCCTCGTGCCTGTGGCATCACCACCAGTTCCTGGATCTCGCCAATCCAGTTGGCGTGGTGCAGATGAAACTGCAGGTGCAGACCGATCAAGCCGACGACCTGTCCGTCGAGCAGCGCCAGCTGGTAGTGCATATTGGGATCTTGCAGATTTGCGGCGTAGCCGGCGCTAAAGGCCTGCAGGTCGAATTGGCCCTGTTTCAACTCACAGATAAGCGCGTAAACCGCATCGGTATCGTATAGCGTGGCGCGGCGTAATTCACAGACAGACATGTTTCTTCTCCTTGCGTCCCATCAGTGTGAGCAGTGTATCGACAGACTGTAGCAAACTTCCATCATTGTTCAGGACGTGGCAGTCATACGGCGTGTAGCGTGCCGCGCGTTCAAGGCGGGCAGCGATTTCCGTTTCGCTCTCCCGCCCACGTGCCTGCAGGCGCTGGCGTAGAATGGCCGGGGAAACCTGTAAGCAAATGGGAAGTAAAGAAGCGCCGTAACGGGCCTGCGCCTGGGGCAGATGCGCGCGCGAGCCGTTGACCACCACATCAAAACCGGCGTGCAGCCAGAGGTCAATCTCTACGCCGACGCCGTAATAGAAGCCGTTGGCATGCCAGCTCAGCGCCAGCAGGTTCTGCCCGGCGCGGGTAAAAAACTCTGGTTCGCTGAGGGCAATATGGTTTTCATTCCCGGCGTTGGCGGCGCGGGTGATGTAACGGTGCGCCACCAGCAGTTGCGCAGGTTCCTGCTGGCGAAGTTCTGCCAGTAGACTGTCCTTACCGGAGCCGGACGGCCCCATCAGCCAGATCAGTTTCCCCATAGTCAGAATACCCTTTTGCCCTGACGCCAGACGTGGTCGATATGGATGTGATCGCCTTTGCGATGCGCCAGCACCAGATCCGCGCGTTTACCTTCGGCTACAACGCCACGATCGTCGAGATTTAATGCCCGCGCCGGATTGCGGGTCACCAGACGAATGGCCTGCGGCAGCGTAAAGCGGTTGGCGTCATCGTCTGCCACGCGAAATGCCGCATCGAGCAGGCTGGCGGGGTAGTAGTCGGAGGAGAGAATATCCAGCAGCCCCAGCTCAGCCAGCTTATGCGCCGCCACGTTGCCGGAGTGAGAACCGCCGCGCACGATGTTGGGCGCGCCCATCAGCACGTTCATGCCATGCTGGCGCGAGGCCTCTGCGGCGGCAAAAGTAGTAGGAAATTCGGCGATCACGCTGCCAAGTTGATGCGATTCCAGCACATGATCGCAGGTGGCATCGTCATGGCTCGCCAGCGCTATCTGGCGCTCACGACACATCTGAGCAATCGCTGTGCGGTTGGGTTGCGACCAACGTGCAGCCAGAGCTAACTGTTCTTCTTCGTAGCGGACCATTTGCTCGTCGGTAAGTGAATACTTGCCCTGATAATACTCCCGGTACTTCTCGCGATTGGCAAACTGACGCTGGCCGGGGGAGTGGTCCATCAGCGATACCAGCGTCACCGGCTCACGACTGACCAGTTTTTCAAACAGCGGTAGGGTGGTGTGATGCGGCAGCTCGCAGCGCAAATGCAGGCGGTGCTCGGCGCGATTGACCCCGCGCTTTTGCGTCTCTTCCACCGCGTTGATCATCTTCTCGAGATTTTCCAGACGGTCACCGCCGTCGCGCACATCGCCAATCGCCACCGCGTCCAGCACGGTGGTAATGCCGCTGGCGACCATCAGCGCGTCGTGGCTGCTCATTGCCGAGTGGGCGGGCCAGTCTACCTTCGGGCGCGGGGTGAAAAACTTGTCGAGATTGTCGGTATGCAGCTCGATAAGCCCTGGCAGCAGCCAGCCGCCTTCTCCGTCCATCGCTTGGGCCAGTTGGCTCTGGCTTTCGGCAAAGGCGCGGATCGTTCCGCCCTCAATTTCCAGCGATCCTTGCACCACTTCATCTTCCAGCACCAGCTTTACATTATTGATAATCATGCTGTTGTTCCCATCAGGTGCAGGCGATCCGCGACGCGGTCGCGCACGGTTTGATCGTGAAAAATGCCGACAATTGCCGCGCCGCGGGCTTTCGCTTCTTCGATCAATGCGACGACGGCGGCGCTGTTTTTGGCGTCCAGCGAGGCGGTGGGCTCATCGAGGAGTAGAATCGGGTAATCGACGATAAACCCTCGGGCGATATTGACGCGCTGCTGTTCGCCCCCGGAAAACGTCGACGGCGCCAGATGCCACAGCCGCTCCGGCACGTTCAGGCGGGTAAGCAGGTTAGCCGCTTTGGCTGCGCACTCCTCGCGCGACACGCCGAGATCCAGCAGCGGCTGCATCACCACATCCAGCGCAGAAATCCTTGGGATCACGCGCAAGAACTGGCTGACCCAGCCGATGGTTGAACGGCGAACTTCCAGCACTTTACGCGCCGGAGCCTGCACCAGATCGACCCATTCGCCGCTGTGGCGGATGTGGATGTGTCCTTCATCCGGCAGGTAGTTGGCGTACAGCGAACGCAGCAACGTGGATTTGCCGCTGCCAGAGTGACCGTGCAGCACCACGCATTCGCCGTTTTTAACTTCCAGCGTGGCGTCTTGCAGCACCGGCAGACGCACGCCGTTTTGCTGATGCAGTACAAAGGTTTTACTGACGTTTTCAACGCGAATCGCGTTCATTTTTAGCCTCTTTAAGCATTTTTGCGTTCGATTGCCTGATGGCGCTTCGCTTATCAGGCCTACAACCGATGCCGATCCGTAGGCCGGGTCGCGAAGCGCCACCCGGCAAGACAAAATCAGTTTTGCAAAACAGACGACACCAGCAACTGGGTATACGGATGATGCGGATCGTCGAGTACGCGGTCGGTTAACCCACTTTCCACCACCTGACCCTGCTTCATCACCAGCAAACGGTCGGCCAGCAGGCGCGCTACGCCCAGATCGTGGGTGACAATAACCACTGCCAGATCCAGTTCCACCACCAGGCCGCGCAGCAGGTCCAGCAGTTTGGCCTGTACGGAAACGTCCAGACCGCCGGTGGGCTCGTCCATAAACACCAGTTTGGGATGGGTGACGAGGTTGCGGGCGATCTGCAGTCGCTGCTGCATGCCGCCGGAAAAGGTGGTTGGCAGGTCGTCGATACGCGAGGCCGGGATCTCCACTTCCTCCAGCCAACGCTGCGCGGTGGCACGAATGTGGCCGTAGTGGCGCGCTCCGGTGGCCATCAGGCGTTCGCCGATATTGCCGCCAGCGGAGACCTGACGGCGCAGGCCATCCAGCGGATGCTGATGCACCACGCCCCATTCGGTGCGCAGCAGACGGCGACGGTCGGCCTCGTTCATGCCGTACAGTGAACGGTTCTGATACAAAATCTCACCGCTCTGCGGCATCAGCCGTGAAGAGATCGATTTCAGCAGCGTGGTTTTGCCGGAACCGGACTCGCCGACGATACCCAGCACTTCGCCAGGCCACAGGTCAAAAGAGACATCGCTGAAGCCCTTGCCCGGCGCGTAGAGATGGGTCAGGTTGTTGACTGAAAGCAGCGGTTGCGTCATTTGCTGAGGGCCTCACTCTGTTGGCGGCAGTAGTCGGTGTCGGAGCAGACAAACATGCGTTTGCCGGTGTCATCGAGCACCACTTCATCGAGATAGCTGTGGGTTGAGCCACAGATGGCGCAAGGCTCATCCCAGCTCTGCACGGTAAACGGGTGATCGTCGAAATCGAGGCTTTCCACGCGGGTGTAAGGTGGAACGGCATAGATGCGTTTTTCGCGGCCTGCGCCAAACAGTTGCAGGGCCGGCATCATGTCCATCTTCGGATTGTCGAATTTTGGAATTGGCGACGGGTCCATGACGTAGCGGTCGTTAACCTTCACCGGATAGGCGTAAGTGGTGGCGATATGGCCGAAGCGGGCGATATCTTCATACAGTTTCACCTGCATGATGCCGTACTCTTCCAGCGCGTGCATGGTGCGGGTTTCCGTTTCGCGCGGCTCGATAAAGCGCAACGGCTCGGGGATCGGGACCTGGAAGATAATGATCTGGTCTTCCACCAGCGGTGTTTCCGGGATGCGGTGGCGGGTCTGGATCAGCGTCGCGTCTTCCGTGCGCTCGGTGGTGTTCACCCCGGTCACGCGTTTAAAGAAGTTGCGAATCGACACGGCGTTAGTGGTGTCATCTGCGCCCTGGTCAATTACCTTCAGCACGTCCGGCTCGCCAATCACGCTGGCGGTGAGCTGAATACCGCCGGTTCCCCAACCGTAGGGCATCGGCATTTCACGTCCGCCAAACGGCACCTGGTAACCGGGGATCGCCACCGCTTTCAGAATCGCGCGGCGAATCATGCGTTTGGTCTGCTCATCAAGATACGCAAAGTTGTAGCCGGAGAGGTTAGTGGTCACGGGTGGCCTCCTGTTGCAGGCGTTTGAGCAGTTCCAGCTCGGCCTGGAAATCGACGTAATGGGGAAGTTTGAGGTGCGAAACAAAACCCGCCGCCTCGACGTTATCCGCATGCGCCAGCACGAACTCTTCGTCCTGCGCCGGTCCCGTGACCGATTCATCGTATTCGGCTGCCTGTAGGGCGCGGTCCACCAGCGCCATCGCCATCGCTTTACGTTCGCTCATGCCGAACACCAGCCCGTAGCCGCGGGTAAAATGGGGGGATTCGTTTTCTGGCGCGACAAAACCGTTGACCATTTCACATTCGGTCATCAGCAGTTCACCGACGTTCACCGCAAATCCCAGCTCTTCCGGTACGGTTTCCAGTGCCACATAGCCGCTGCGGATTTCGGCGGCAAACGGGTGATTACGCCCGTAGCCGCGTTGGGTGGAGTAGGCCAGCGCCAGCAGATATCCCTCATCGCCGCGCATCAGTTGTTGCAGACGTGAGGCTCGTGAACAGGGGTAAACCGGTGGCGTACGGGTAATATCATCCGGCTGAGCGCCATTATCCTCTTCACGCTTTGCCAGTCCCTGGTTGGCCAGCAGGGAAAAGACGTGCGGAGAGGCGTCCTGCGCGTCGTCTGCGCTGCGCAGGGGTGGCGTTTCGCCATTGGCCAGCAGGGTAAAATCCAGCAGGCGATGGGTATAGTCATAAGTGGGACCTAACAACTGCCCGCCGGGAATATCCTTGTAGACCGCAGAGATTCGGCGCTCAAGGCGCATTTCTGCACTGTTAACCGGTTCGCTGACCGCCACCTTTGCCAGCGTAGTGCGGTAGGCGCGGAGCAAAAAGATGGCTTCGACGTTATCGCCGCTGGCCTGCTTCAGCGCCAGCGCGGCCAGTTCGCGGTCGGCGATGCCGCCTTCGGTCATCACCCGGTCGACGGCCAGGTTCATCTGTTGTTCGATTTGCGCCACGCTCAGTTCAGCAATGGTCTCATCGCCCCGGCGTCGGTTTTCCTGCAGGGCGTGGGCGTTGGCTATCGCCTTTTCGCCCCCTTTGACGGCGACGTACATCAGCACACCTCCACATGGGTAGTTCGCGGAATAGCCAGCAGGCGTTCGCCGCAGGTGAGGATCAGGTCGACCCCCAGCGGGAACGGATGCGGGCGTTCGGTGAGTTCGTGAATCAGGCATTCCGGTAGCTGTGGCGCGATCATGCGCTCTTCAGCGATACCGGCGCCGGTCAGACGCAGCATGCGTCCACCGCTTAAGCCAGAGACCTGCACAATCAGCGTGGCGCTGGTTTCTGGCGCGACGGCGGAACCAGCGGAGAGGGCGTTAAGCTGTTCGCTGCTGATGCGTTCGTCGGCGACGGCAAAGGCCGCCAACTGCGGCTGATCCACCAGCGGCGCGTTGGTGTGAAAACGCAGATTCTGCCGGGCGATATCGTTATCCATCGACGGCGCAAGCCATACCGGCGTGTCGCCATCGACCAGGGTCAGTAGCACGCTGGTGGTTGCCAGGCCCAGTGGCTGCCAGCCGTGTTTCAGTTGATGCAGGGCGACGATCACGCCCGGCTCACTCATGGCCTTCAGCAGGCGACGAAAGCTCTGCTGAGCATCCTGAACGGGTAAATTAAAAGCGGTTTGTAAGGTCATGCGTTATCTCCGCGTACCAGCGTGAAGAAGTCGACCCGGCTGGCGTTGATTTCGGCACGGCGTGCGCTAATCAGCGCATCGCGTTCCGCTTCCAGCGGGGCAATTAAGGTTTCCATTAGGCTCTGGAAATGCGTTTGTTCCTGCAGCAGTGCGTCAATGACCGCACACTGCTCGGCGTGTTGTTTGTTGCGGCCCAGCAGGTAGCTGTAGCCCAGCGTGCCGCTCTTCAGGCGTACCACTGCGCGGGTAAGCGTGGTATCACCGGCAAAGAAGCGGTTGCCGGTGCCGCCCATGCGAGCCTGGAGCTGCATCAGTCCGCTTTCCGGTGCGCGGATAAGTTCATAGTCTGGCGTCAGTTTGAGCGCGTGGATGCGGGCGTTCAGGGCATCGGCATTGCTGTAAGCCAGCGCGCGCATCCAGCGCTGGCGGGTCGCGGTATCGAAATGCATTCAGTGCTCCATAGTGAATTCGATCATGTCGGCGCGGGTCAGGCTGACGGAGTATTCCGCCGCGTGTTCTTCGCCTTCACGGTGGTTCAGGGTGCGCACGCACAGCAGCGGCGCCATATTGGGGATTTCCAGCACTTTGCTCTCTTTAGCCTGTGCGCGGCGGGCGCTGATGCGCGTTTGTGTGCGCAGGAGCGTCAGACCGGACTGTTCGCGCAGGTAGTCGTGCAGTGAGCCGTTGTTAAAGCCCTGCAGCAGCGGCCATAGACTGAGGTCGGAAAAATAGTGGTCGATCTGGCACAGTGCGATACCGTTTACCCGGCGCAGGGTGCGCAGATGAATCACGTTATCGCCCTCGTTAATGCTGAGCGCATCGGCAA
>NZ_SZWS01000041.1:27899-31662 GCF_005281245.1 Citrobacter sp. wls826 | reverse complement strand
GGCTGGAGGCCGGGCGCAGCACCGCCAGCAGTTTTTCGCTGGTGGGATGGCTGCCCTGGTCCAGCAGGTTCTGGCTAAAGCGCGCCTGGGCATTAAGCGGGTAATCGAATGGGCGCATCAGCACCAGTACACCAACGCCCTGGCGACGCTGGACCCAACCACGCTCAACCAACTGGTCAATAGCGCGGCGCAGGGTGTGGCGGTTTACCTCGTAGCGCGCGGCAAGCTGATGCTCGGCGGGCAGATAGTCACCGCAGCGATAATGATGACGAAGCTCCTGCTCAAGTCTCGCGGCAATTTCCTGATAACGCGTTGGATAACTGGTCGGATGTGTAGACAAGTGCATAGCAATCAATGCCTCGCTAATCAGATAAAGTGCTTACGCAAACGCTGGGAAAGGAAATCCAGCAGGCTGACGGTGACGATGATTAACACCATCAGAGCGCAGGTTTGCTGGAACTGAAAGCCGCGAATCGCCTCCCATAAAGTCACGCCAATACCGCCCGCACCCACCATTCCGACCACCGTGGCCGAGCGGACGTTGGATTCAAAGCGATACAGCGAGTAGGAGATAAGCAGCGGCATGACCTGTGGCAGAACGCCGTACAGAATCTCTTCAATTTTGTTGGCCCCAGTGGCGCGAATGCCTTCTACTGGACCTGGCTCAATGGCTTCTACCGCTTCCGAAAGCAGCTTGGAGAGCACCCCGGTGGTGTGGATAAACAGTGCCATTACCCCGGCGAACGGACCTAAACCCACGGCGACCACGAACAGCATGGCGAAGACCATTTCATTGATGGCGCGGCAGGCGTCCATCAGGCGACGCATCGGCTGGTAAATCCACCACGGTACGAGGTTATCGGCGCACATCAGGCCAAAGGGAATCGACAGCACAACGGCGAGGGCGGTGCCCCAGACGGCAATTTGCAGGGTGACGGCCATTTCACCGAGATAGTCCTGCCACTGACTGAAGTCTGGCGGAAAGAAGTCGGCGGCGAAGGTCGCCATATTGCCGGAATCCTGGATCAGCGTGAGCGGAGCCATTTCGGCACCTTTCCACGAGACCACCAGCACGGCGAGAAGAATGGCCCAGCTCAGCAGTGAGAACCAGCTACGTTTGGGCGGGGCGACGGTGATGGTTTGCATGTTTAGCTCCGTGCGTAGGTTATCGCCGGATGGCAGCGCTTGCGCCTTATCCGGCCTACAGAACATCGTCTGCCCGGTAAGCGAAACGCCACCGGGCATTAGGTTTACTGCACCGCTTTAGTCACGCTGGTCATGGCGCCCAGGGCGGCGGTCAAACGGTCAAGGTCGTCGAGCTGCGCTTTCAGCGCCGAGGTTTTGCTGCTTTTCTCTTCCTCGTTCAACCCTTTGTTGCCCTTCACGCCCTGCATCTCTTTAAACAGCGCCAGTTGGCGAATCGGTACCAGTTGCAGGTCGCTGGAGGCACGGAACGGTGCCCATCCCAGGCGTTCCAGTACGGTTTTCTGTTCCGGCGTTTTGCCGTAATTCATAAAGAAGTCGTACACCTTGTCCTTGGTGGTTTCGGAGAGGTTTTTGCGCCAGACGATCGGATCGCCCGGGATCAGCGGTGACTTCCAGATAACCTTCAGCTCTTTCAGTTTTTCCGGCGCGGAGGTTTTCAGCTTGTCGAGGTTTTCGGTGTTGTTGGTGGCGACATCGACCTGTTTGTTGGCGACGGCCAGCGCGTTGGTTTCGTGTCCGGCGTTAACGGTGCGTTTGAAGTCGCTGGCGGAGATGTTGTTTTTGGCGAAGACGTAGTAACCGGGGACGAGGAAGCCTGACGTTGAGTTAGGATCGCCGTTGCCGAATGTCAGATCCTTACGTTTGGCGATCAGATCGTTCAGGTTGTTGATCGGACTGTCTTTGTTAACGATCAACACGCTCCAGTATCCCGGGGAGCCGTCGGCAGCGACGGTTTGGGCAAACACTTGTCCGTTAGCGCGATCCACCGCTTCCATTGCCGAGAGGTTGCCGTACCAGGCGATATCAACTTTGTTAAAACGCATTCCCTGAATGATCCCGGCGTAGTCCGGGGCGAAGAAGGCGTTCACTTTCACGCCCAACGATTTTTCCATGTCCTTCAGGAACGGTTCCCACTGTGGCTTCAGGTTTTGCTGTGATTCGGTCGAAATAATGCCAAAGTTCAGCGCTTTTTCTTGCTCTTCGGCCTGCGCCGGGCTGAACAAGGTGCTGATGCTGAACATGCTGGTAAAGGCCAGCGCGGCAACGGTCTTATAGCTCATGTTGTTTCCTTAATTAGTCTTTGTTCCAGGCTATTTCACTTGCCAGCCTGGCTGCGCCAATAACGCCTGGTTTTTTAGAACTATGCAGCCTGCGCGTTCTGTTCGACGCGGTTCATGCTGCGGTAGAGATGGTCAAAACGATCGTTATCAAAATGCTGGCTGCTGCCATCAAAGAAGACGTTGCCCTGACGAAGCGCGACAATGCGTTCGCAGTAGCGCAGGGCGTAATCCACCTGATGCAGCGTGACGACCACGGTGATGCCGTCGGTCTGGTTAATGTCGCGTAGGGTGTCCATCACGATGCGTGCGGATTCCGGGTCCAGCGAGGCTATCGGCTCGTCGGCAAGGATCACTTTGGCTTGCTGCATCAGCGCGCGGGCAATCGCCACGCGCTGCTGTTGCCCGCCCGAAAGCGTGGAAACGCGCTGGTATGCAAAGTGCGCCATGCCAACGCGGGTCAGCGCCTGTAATGCACGCTGTTTCTGTTCCTGGCTAAACCAGCTAAAACAGGTGCGCCAAAACGGCGTGCTGCCGAGTGCGCCAATCAGGACGTTTTCCAGTACCGTCAGGCGGTTAACCAGATTGAACTGCTGGAAGATGTAGCCGGTGTGGGCGCGGCTTTTGCGGATATCGCGCGCCAGGCGGCCTTCATGTTGAACGGTGCGACCCAGCAGTTCGACGTGGCTACCCGGGGATTTATCACCGACGATCAAACCGCTTAAATGACGTAAAAGGGTGGATTTGCCAGAGCCAGATGGCCCAAGCAGAGCCACCATCTCACCGGAACAGATGTTCAGATCAACCGCATTGAGCGCCTGATGTTGATTGAAGGACTTGGAGAGTTTTTCGACGCGAATAATCGTTTGCATGATGCGGCCTCCCTTAAAAAGTGGCCCCATCGTGGCGGATTAATGTGACGTTTTCGTTAAGGGATGGTTACTTGGTGATGAAGAGTTGAGCGATTTTTGATGACAGTACGGGAGGGCTGGCCTCCCGTTGGATTACTCTGTAGGTTGCTGCTGTTTGACGACGTTGATCATCCACGGTACGCCATACCGATCGCTCACTTTACCGAAACCATGAGCCCAGAAGGTTTCCTGCCAGTCCATTTCGATTTTTCCGTTTGCTGCCAAGTTATCAAACCAGCGTTTGCCTTCGTCGACGTTTTGCGTGTCGAGTACCAGTGTAAAGCCAGAGTAGTGGGCATTTCCGTCGGGGGCGCTATCGCTCATCATGATGTCGCTGCCCGCAACGCGCAGGTTGGCGTGGGCAATGGCGGTATCGGGGAATTTCATGCCTGAAGGGCAACCCTCTTCGCTGTTCTGCGCCGGTTTGGGCATTTCACCGAAGTTGATTTTGTAGAGTAGCTCAGCGCCTAATGTTTTTTGGTAGTAGGCGATAGCATCAGCGCAGTTGCCTGCGAAGGAGATATAGGGACTTAACGGCATAATCTTTACCTCAGGTAAAAGAAACCAGTTAAGTGTAGTTATCGTCTG
>NZ_SZWS01000041.1:6337-27863 GCF_005281245.1 Citrobacter sp. wls826 | reverse complement strand
GGGAAGTATGAGCTTCCCGCCTGGCAGATGAGCTGGCATCGGCCTGATTGACGTAGCGCCATCAGGCAATTTGCATCAGTTCTTTTTCACAAACTCAGATTTCAGCTTCATTGGGCCAAAGCCATCGATTTTGCAATCGATGTTGTGGTCGCCTTCAACCAGACGGATGTTCTTCACTTTGGTCCCGATCTTCAACATGGAAGAGCTACCTTTTACCTTCAGGTCTTTCACTACGGTAACGCTGTCGCCGTCAGCCAGCAGGTTGCCGTTGGCATCTTTAACGATCAGTTCGTCGCTGTCCTGAGCCGGTTCAGCATCGTTCCATTCGTGAGCGCATTCCGGGCAGATGAACATGCCGTTATCTTCGTAAGTGTATTCGGAGTTGCATTGTGGGCAGTGTGGTAATGACATGTGGATTTCCTCAAAAGTCAGCAGGGGCAAATGCGCCCAAAAATGGCAGATTGCCGAAAAAGGCCGCAATTATACATAAAATCCCTGCTTTTGTCGGGACTACTGCGTGATTATGCAAAATGATCTGCTGTAAAGACCCTTTGCTTTTACCTCAATGAAAGTATGGCGGAATATTTTTTAAGGGAAATTGCTACGCTTAGGTATTTAAGATAAGGTGAGGCGAAATATCTGATATTCATAGGTAACGTTGCTTACGGATGCCTAAGCCATTGTGATTGAATATCATTGACCCCCTTAATTTTAGTAGGGGGATTACGCGGGTATTTTTTAAAACTGAACTACGCTGTTTATCTTTCTTACTTATTACATAAGTGAGAGGCATCCGGCCAGCGGTTATACGCCAAATTTATTTTAATAATATCAGTTGGTTGTTTTGATTTTAATTATTTCTACACGTAATTATAAAAGCCAAAAAATCTATAAATAAAACGATTGGGCTAAATAAAAGTAATGCCATTTGCGTTAAGGAAGAATTTTCCATGCACACACAGACAATATATGAATTAAGTCAGGAAGCGGAACGCTTGCTGATGCTCTCGCTTGAACATCTCAGGCAATTGCAAAAATTGCCTATGACGTCGTTGGATGATGCGGCGCTAAAACAAGGAGAGCATAGCAGACAGGTGGTTCAGCCTCTGCATTTCAGCGCGCGTGGCATGGATGTCCAGCAGGCAACGCTCAATAATGAACTGCGTAAGATTACGCGTCTGGAAATGGTGCTGGCGATTGTCGGTACCATGAAAGCGGGAAAATCGACGACGATTAACGCGATTGTAGGGACCGAAGTTTTACCTAATCGTAATCGTCCCATGACGGCGCTACCAACGTTAATTCGCCATACGCCGGGGCAGAAAGAGCCGGTGTTGCATTTTTCACATGTCACGCCTATCGATGCCTTAATGAAGGTTTTACAGCAGCGCGTGCGCGAGTGCGATCGCCAGCGTCTTACGCAGACCCTGGAAATTGATAAGGATATGAATGTCCTGCTGCAGCATATTGAAAACGGCGTGGCATTTGAGCGGTATTACCTTGGCGCACAGCCTATTTTCCATTGCCTTAAAAGTCTGAATGACCTGGTGCGTTTGTCAAAAGCACTGGAGGTGGATTTTCCTTTTGCCGCCTATGCCGCGATTGAGCATATTCCGGTAATCGAGGTCGAATTTGTCCATTTGGCCGGTCAGGCGAGCTATCCGGGGCAATTAACCCTGCTGGATACGCCGGGGCCGAATGAGGCCGGGCAACCGCATCTACAAAAGATGCTGAATGAACAGTTGGCGCGGGCTTCTGCGGTACTGGTGGTGATGGATTACACCCAACTGAAATCGATTTCCGATGAAGAAGTGCGCCACGCTGTCATGGCGGTCGGCAAGTCAGTGCCGCTGTATGCGCTGGTGAACAAATTCGATCAGAAAGACCGCAACAGTGACGATGAAGAGCAGGTGCGGGCATTAATTTCCGGCACGCTGATGCAAGGTGGGATTGCCCCGGAGCGAATCTATCCGGTTTCTTCGATGTGGGGGTATCTGGCGAACAGGGCGCGTCATGAGCTGATGGCTCGCGGGCGGCTGCCGGATCACCAGGTGCAACGTTGGGTACAGGATTTTGCCGAAGCGGCGCTTGGCCGACGCTGGTGCACCAACGATCTTGAGGATACGGAGCACATCCGCCATGCAGCCGATCTGTTGTGGGAGGATTCACTGTTTGAGCAGCCGATCCAGAAAGTGATTCATGCCGCTTACGCCAATGCTTCGCTGTATGCGCTACGCTCAGCGTCGCATAAGTTATTGAACTATGCGCAAAGCGCGCACGAATATCTGGAGTTTCGCGCCCATGGGTTAACGGTTGCCTATGAAAAACTGCGGCTGAACATCACGCATATTGAAGAGGATATGCAGCAGTTAGAAGTGAGTCAGGGGCGGGTGAGTGATGAAGTCAGTCATGAGGTCGAGCTGGCGCTGGAGGCTGCCGCGGCCTATCTCAATGAGCAACAGACTGAGATTCTGTGCGGCATCAACACGTTCTTTATCAAAGAAAATGTCCTGATGATGTCACAACATGGCCAGGGGGCTGGCGTTTCCTCGGCAGAAATGGCCGGAGAAATGCTGGTGTTGCACGATGAAGGGCAGGCGAAAATCGTGCTGGATAAAATGCGCTCGTCCTGTGAAGTTGTCTTGCTGGCAGCGCAGGAAAGCATCAGCCGGGATTTAGCTCTGCGCTTTGAACAGCTTGAGTCGACGCTGTCCCGGGCGCTAAATGACGCCATGCGCCCCATTGAGCAGCGGGTGAAAGAGGAGCTGAACCACGCTGGTTTTCGTGCGCGGATCCGTTTTCCGGCGTTTCATGCGGCGATGTTTAACTTCAACACCCGCCAGTTGTTCAACGAGGCCATTGAGCAGGATATTCCGGCGGAAAATGCGCCGTCAACTGGCGGTGTGGTGCGTGATACCTTCTCTCGCTGGTTGAATCAGCCCAACTGGGGATGGAATGAGTACGTCGAAACAAAAACGCGTTATCTCATTGATATGGGTGCACTGCATAAGAACCTTGTGCACTATGTCACCCAGTTTTGCCAACAAATTCGTAAAGCTTTAGCTGCGCAGGTCGATATTTCCGTTACGGCAGGCATGGCCACGTTTTTTGCTGATTTTTCACTGTGTTTGACGCAATTACAGGCGAGCCTGCGTGAGAGTCTGACCCTGCGCCAGCAAAATGAATCTGCGGTGAATTCCTTGAACGAACAACTGCAGCATCGCATTACGACTGCGGCATGGCTTTATGAAGATTCCCGCTTGCTGCGCGACGATATCAATACCCTTTTTGCAACCGAGCACACATGACTAACGTGTTACTGGAAGGCCCCGGGCGGACGCTGGAGTGTGTCTACCCGAAGTTTATGGTCGATCTGGTTCAGGGAGATGAAACCAAACGTTCCGGCGGTTTTCTGCAACAGCAGCAGCGGCTGCGTGCGCGTCTGACGCAGGAGGTGCTATCCCAGACGCAACTGCGAGCATGGGTGTTGGCAGGCGTGTCCAGCGAGCATCTGGTGATGCGTCTAAAACTGGTGGAAAAACTGGCGGGCATGATCGATCCGGGCCATCTGGCGCTGGTACGGATCGCCGAAGGGTTGATGTTTTTACAACAAACCGAACACCCGCGTGGACTCTCCACGCCTGGTCTTCTGCAGCAGATAAATTCACTCGCTGACTGGTTTACCCAGCGCGGCGCTTATAAAGAGAAGGCGGTGACGCAACGCGGCCTGACGGTGCAAGCGGGCGAACATAGCGAGCAAATTTTTACCCGCTGGCGGGCTGGCGCGTATGACGGCTGGTCGTTACCTGGACGCTGTTTTGTGGCGTTAGAGGAGCTGCGCTGGGGAGCCTTTGGTGACGCCTGCCGGTTAGCAAATGCCGATGTGGTGTCAATGCTAAAAGACAACCTGCGAACGATGGCTGCTCAGGCGCTGGCAGACAGCGTGAATGCGGCCCCGGCCACGCGTCATTACTATCATCATTGGCTCAGCACGCCGGTGGTTGGCGGCTCGGGTGAGCACAACGATATGTTGAGCTGGCTCGGAGACTGGTGCGATGCGCAGCGTCATCCGGTGAGCTGGTCGGTGACGCAGCGTTGGCAAAATGTGGCGTTGGGCATGCCGAGATTGTGTTCGGCGAAGCGGCTGGTTGATGCGATGGTTGAGGAGATTTTTGCACCGTCCCCGCTCATCAATTGAGCAGGAACGGTGAGTGGGATAAAGGCAGGTTTAGTGGTGCAGGGAGTCTGCCGGGGTAGCCGCCGTCTCATTGACGACCGGGTTTTTATTAAAACGTTTGGCATACAGCGCGGTGATAATCGGCACCAGAATCGCGGTGACTATCACGCTGGCGGCAACCAGCGCCGTAGCGGATGCGGCAACCGGTTCAAATGCCGGGTTAATCTGGGCGATAATCACCGGGTTTGCCACTGCAGCGCCGGCTGCAGAAGAGGCTGCTACGCCTGCCGTACCGTTCCCGCCACCAATAACGCGGTCAGCAATAATCAGCGGAATACCGGTGATGACGATAACCGCGACGCCCAGCAGGATGCCCAGCAGACCCGTATCAACGATGACGCTCAGGTTAATCGTGTTGCCCAGCGCGAAGCCGAAGAACGGGATCAGCACCGGCGTGGCTTTGCTGAAGAAGGAACGCAGATCGTGATCCAGGTTACCCAACGCAAAACCAATCAGGAACGGTAATACCGCGCCGACAAAATGGTGTGGTTCGAAGGAAGCCAGACCCGCGGAGCCGAGGATCACCATGGTCATTAACGGACCGGATTCCAGAGACATCAACACAAATGCGCCAGACTCTTCTTTGGTTCCGTACTGGTTCATCAGGCTGGCGTACAAACCGCCGTTGGTCATGTCCATCGCTGAAACAATTGCCAGTACCGAAAGACCGGCAAAGAACCCGGTTTGAATACCGGTATCAGGAATAAATGAAGCAGCAATCATTGCCACTACCCATGCCACGGCTATTTTAGTTAATACCAGTGTGCCGGATTTGCGTAATACCGTGCCGGTTGCCCGTAAATCAATAGATGCACCGATACAAAAAAACCACACTGCCAGAATCGGCACCGTTCCGCTGATCATTCCTTTGGTAAACGAACCGAAATACGCGCCGGTATCCGGAGCTAACGTATTTAACACTGCGCCTAATAACAGAGGAATCAACATCATTCCGCCAGGGATGCGTTCAATCGTGGCTTTAATTTTCATAAGCGTCCTCATCTCTTGTCGCAGGTAATACACGCGAAAGAAAATAAAAATTAATAAATTCAAATGGTTACTGGTGTTTCTTAACAAAGAAAACAGCTATCTCTTTGTTTTATAAAATCTAACGCGGCATACGTTGAGCGTGTTGCTGCTCCCAGGGATATTGCGTCTGGAATTAGTTTGCATTCATGGGAACATTGATTCAATCAAAATAAAACGATGTTTTAGTTATCTTCATCACATATTCCGAGCAAAAGTTCCTGAGTGCTCTGATAATTAAAAAAGCTGTGATCTTTTTGTGAAGAGATTAGGTGGGTTTTTGCCTAGCAGAATAATAGTGACTGTTGTGATTGTTGGTGCAACAAAGCGATTTATTCTTGTATTTAATTGCCAGAAAATCGCAAGCATTACATGTTAAAAAGTTGACTAAGAATGACCTGATTTACGCATGTTGACGAAATGGAAATCTATATGTGAAGTTGATCACAAATTTAAACACTGTTAGGGTAAAGAGGTCATTAACCGCCCAATCAGGCGTCAACAGGTTCGGTTGTACTGCTCGTTTCTCGTCAGTGTAAGTAAACCTGCTACGCTTGTTACAGGGAATGCGTCTGTGCATTCCCCGCTCGGTGATGACCTTGACGCAGGGGCGTTGAGGGACTCGATCTGTAGCGTGACAGGGCTAAGTCTATGAGGACGAGTATGCTAAAAAGGAAAAAAATAAAACCAATTACGCTGCGCGACGTTACCATCATTGATGACGGTAAACTGCGAAAAGCCATTACCGCGGCGTCGTTAGGTAATGCGATGGAGTGGTTTGATTTTGGTGTTTATGGGTTTGTTGCTTACGCATTAGGTAAAGTGTTCTTCCCGGGGGCTGACCCCAGCGTACAGATGGTTGCTGCACTTGCCACCTTCTCTGTTCCCTTTCTGATTCGACCGCTTGGCGGATTGTTCTTCGGTATGCTTGGCGATAAATACGGTCGTCAGAAGATCCTCGCTATCACCATTGTGATTATGTCGATAAGTACCTTCTGTATCGGTCTTATTCCCTCGTATGCCTCGATTGGTATCTGGGCGCCGATTCTGCTGTTGCTGTGTAAAATGGCGCAGGGGTTCTCGGTCGGCGGAGAGTATACCGGGGCGTCGATTTTTGTCGCAGAGTACTCGCCAGACCGTAAGCGCGGATTTATGGGCAGCTGGCTGGACTTCGGCTCGATTGCCGGGTTTGTGCTGGGTGCGGGCGTGGTAGTCCTGATCTCAACTATTGTCGGCGAAGAAAACTTCCTTGAGTGGGGCTGGCGTATTCCGTTCTTCCTGGCGCTACCGTTAGGGCTTATTGGTCTGTACCTGCGTCATGCACTGGAAGAGACTCCGGCGTTCCAGCAGCACGTGGATAAACTGGAGCAGGGCGATCGTCAGGGACTGCAGGACGGTCCGAAGGTGTCGTTTAAAGAGATTGCGACCAGGCACTGGCGCAGCCTGCTGGCATGTATTGGTCTGGTGATTGCCACCAACGTCACCTACTACATGCTGCTCACCTATATGCCGAGCTACCTGTCGCATAACCTGCATTACTCTGAAGACCACGGCGTGCTGATTATTATCGCCATCATGATTGGTATGCTGTTTGTGCAGCCGGTGATGGGTCTGCTCAGCGACCGCTTCGGGCGCCGTCCGTTTGTGATTATGGGCAGTATTGCGCTGTTTGTGCTGGCTATTCCGGCATTTATTCTGATTAACAGTAACGTCATCGGCCTGATTTTCGCTGGGTTGCTGATGCTGGCGGTGATCCTCAACTGCTTTACCGGGGTGATGGCGTCAACGTTACCAGCGATGTTCCCGACGCATATTCGCTACAGTGCCCTGGCCGCAGCGTTTAATATCTCGGTATTGGTCGCTGGTCTGACACCGACGTTGGCCGCATGGCTGGTGGAAAGCTCGCAGAATCTGATGATGCCTGCTTATTATCTGATGGTGATTGCGGTGATAGGTTTAATTACCGGCGTGACCATGAAAGAGACGGCTAATCAGCCGCTGAAGGGGGCTACGCCTGCCGCTTCGGATATTCATGAAGCGAAAGAGCTCCTCGGCGAGCACTACGATAATATTGAGCATAAAATCGAAGATATCGATCAGGAAATTGCTGAGCTGCAGCTTAAGCGTACGCGCCTGGTGCAGCAGCATCCGCGGATTGATGAGTAATCATGTGATTTATCATATCCACTTAAGGTTGGCTTAATCTGTGTCAGGCAAACTCTCCTCCAGAGTATCGGAGGAGAGTGTCATGAAAAACCGCATTTATGAAAGTTTGACCACCGTGTGCAGCGTGCTGATCGTCAGCAGCTTTTTGTACGTTTGGGTGAGTTCTTACTGACCTTTCTCTAATTCCACCCAAGCGCGAGTGCCGGTGGTTCCCTGACGATTTTGCAAATAGAAATGCCCGTGATGTAACTGGGTGATACGACTGACAATGCTCAGCCCCAGCCCAATCCCGCCAAAACGGCTGTCCATACGCACAAACGCTTTACTCAGCTCCCCGCATTTACTCTCATCAATGCCAGGGCCTTCATCTTCGACGGCGATAACGGCATCATGCTCTGTATTCAGGCTAATCGTAATATGGGTGCCTTCCGGGCTGTAACGATGCGCGTTCTCCACCAGATTTCGCAGCAGCATTCGTAATAGCGTCGCGTCGCCACGTACGACAACGTCCGCCGTGCTTTGCGGTAGGAGCAGCGTCTGCTGACGCTGGTCCAGCATGGTGCTGAGTTCATCGTAGGAGGGCAAAATCACGTCCTCCAGCAGTTTGACGTGCTGGTAGCTCCCGGCCGAGAACGACTGTCCAACGCGGGCGAGTTGCAGCAGTTGCGACACGCTGTCCATCATTTGGTCAAGGCGGGCAATTAACGGTGAAACGTCGACCTTATGGGTTTTGGACAGTAATTCCAGATGCAGGCGAACGCCTGACAACGGGGTGCGCAGTTCGTGGGCGACATCGGCGGTAAACAAGCGTTCGTTTTCAATGGTGCTCGTCAGCCGCGTCACCAGCTCGTTGAGCGCTGAGACGACCGCCTGGATCTCAACGGTTGAACTGTGAACTTCAATCGGAGCAAGGTTATCGGCTGCCCGCGTTTCTAACTCTTTTTGCAGATCCGCCAGCGGGCGAGTAATACGTCGCACTGCCTGGTAGCAAATCAGCAGCGTCAGGCTGACCATAAAGATACCGGGGACGATCAGGCTGGCGATGGCCTCGCGGATTTCATGCAGGATGTGGCGATCGTTGTTACGATTTTCGCGTAACGCCTGTTCGAATAGCTGTATTTGTTCGGTGCTTTCGTGCCACAACCAGAAGGTGCTAATCAACTGGAAGACCAGCAGAATAAGACCGATGGTCAGCATCAGGCGATGACGCAGCGGGAGCGGTTTTTTTAGATATTGCAGTAGCTTCACTTAGCTTTCCTCAGTGGCAACCAGCATATAGCCAAATCCCCTGACTGTGCGGATACGTGCTTTACCCACTTTGTCCCGCAGGTTGTGAATGTGCACTTCCAGCGTATTGGTCGACGGTTCGTTATCCCAGCTGTAGATGTCGTTATACAGGATCTCCCGGTGTACCGGGCTGCCCGCCTTAAGCATCAGGCGCGACAGGAGTGCGTATTCTTTCGGCGTTAAGATAACTTCTTGTCCATCCATCCACACCTGGCGACGACCGATATTCAGCGTCAGGTTACTGACAATGAGTTCACTTTCACCCTGATTGTTATGACGACGCAGCAGCGCCCGGATGCGGGCATGCAGTTCTTCCAGTGCGAACGGTTTGACCAGATAGTCATCGGCGCCAACGTCTAGCCCGCTGACCCGGTCTTTCACCGTATCGCGGGCGGTGAGGATAAGCACTGGCACGGTGTATTTTTTCTGTCTGATGCGGTTCAGGAAGTGCAGGCCGTCTTCATCCGGTAAGCCCAGGTCCAGAACCACCAGACTGTAATGGCCGGTCTCCAGACACTGCTCCGCGGCACGGGCCGTTGATACGCCGTCGCAGGCATAGCCTTCTGTTTGCGCGGCGAGTATCAGTCCCTGTAATAACAACGTATCGTCTTCAACAATCAGAATTTTCATTCGTTTAGCCTCCCCGGCAGGGTTGCAGAATATCATCTGCCGCCTGATATTTCTGTGTTTGCACGCCTGTTAATCCCAGCAGGGTTGAGAAGAGATTATCCTGTGAGAAGTCCTCTGAGCCTGCCCGTTTTTGCAAACATGTCTGAGAGATTTGATAGCGTTGCTGATAATCTTCTGAGAGCCACAGCAGCATCGGCACATGTTTTTGCGTATCTGGCGCAATCGAATACGGCAGGCCGTGTAAATAGATGCCATTTTCCCCTAAGGATTCACCGTGATCGGAAAGGTAGACCAGGCTGGTGGTGAAATTATCCTGATGCTCTTTCAGTATATTGATTGCTTTATCAACAATATAGTCGACGTAAAGAATGGTGTTGTCATAGGTATTGACCAACTGTTGCTGTGAACAAGTCTGGATTTCGTTGGTGTCACAGGTTGGCGTAAATTTCTTGAACTGCGCAGGATAGCGGTTGTAATAGGTCGGACCGTGGCTGCCGATGGTGTGCAGCACAATCACGCCGTCACCTTGCAGGTTATTAATGTACTCTTCCAGCCCGTGGAACAGCACGTCATCGTAGCATTCCCCGTCAATACACTGCCCTGGCAGGTTCAGCTTAGTCATATTCTGGTGCGGTACCCGGTCGCATGCCCCTTTGCAGCCGCCGTCGTTGTCGTTCCACAGAACGTTAATTCCCGCCCGCTGAATAATGTCGAGCACGCCTTCCTGATGCTGCGCCAGTTCTTCATCGTAGTGCGCGCGTGGCATTCCCGAGAACATGCAGGGGACAGATACTGCCGTTGCCGTTCCGCAGGATGTGGTGCGGGGGAAATAGACCACATCATCTTTTTCCAGCAACGGGTTGGTCTGGCGCGAATAGCCTGACAGCGAGAAGTTATCGCCGCGTGAGGTCTCGCCGAGAACCACAATCGTCAGGTTCTTACGCTTTTCTTTCACCATCAACGGATTGCGATGGGCGTCTTCGCCAATGCGCACCAGCGGCAGGTGGGCCAGCCTCTGGTGTGAATACCAGGAAGAGGTCGCCACAATGCTGTTGGATGGGCTGAGGGATTTCACCAGTTCTTTATTGTTGCGAAACAGTGAGGCGTAATCTTTGTAGAAGAACGCGGCGACCAGCACGATCAGCAGCGCGGAGATCAGAATATTCGCGCCACGGAACAGTACGCTGCGCATGGCCGGGGCGATCGGTTTGATTCTTATCCAGCAGGCAATGAGCGCGGCGAGAATGCCGCTCACTCCGAGCGTGATGAGCATTTGCGGCGTCAGCAAAGCAAAGGTTTCGGCGGGTGTGGTGTCCATCATATTGGCGATCATCGAGCGGTCAATGATGATGCCGTAGGTCATGATGAAATATTGGGCCGATGCGCCCACCAGAATGAAAACACAGGCCACCAGGCGATTAAGCCACAGGAATGAGGCCAGCGTCAGCACAATGTTCATGACGCTGAAAGCGACGACCGGCATCGACAAAAACACCAGCACGTTACGCACGGAATCCAGCGGCAGGGCTTGCAGCACTTGTTTATAGAACGCAATGTTCAGGAAAGTCGCAAGATAAAATGAGATCAGGAGAAGCCAGCTGATTAGCCCAAGAGTGGGTCTTTTAAACAAGTGCTTTAACATTAAGGGGGTTCCATCGACTAAGTGGTACAAATCCTCTCAAAGTAAAATTAAGCTAACCTTAAGTTCTTAATGTTGATTTCAGGAATCGCGGGGGGCGGCGTTGGCCCGATGGCCTTACACCATCGGGCAACGACGACTGTTTGCGTTAGTTATTGTTTACCGGAGCATCCAATGGATATGGGTTTTTATGGATCCGATTGTAGTTCAGTGCATACAGCGCGGTGATGATCATCAGTGTGACGAATGACCACATCACCTCTTTGGCACCGGAACCGACAACCGCCCAAATGCAGTAAACAAAAGCGATAAAGGTCACCAGTAAGTACATCGGACGCGCTTTACCAAAGTGACCATGGCCGAGCAGCAGCAGCGCGGCGCAGGTGTACAGATACGGCACCAGCGTGAAGATAACGGAGACCGAAGAGACCAGACCAAACTCTTTCGCAGCGTTTGGCGACATGCTGCTGAACTGGAAGATGGTCATCAGAACGCCGACGATAATTAACCCGGCTACCGGCGTACCGGCTTTGTTAACGCGGGCAAAAATCGGTGGGAACAGGCCGTCATCGGCTGCCGCTTTGGCGGTTTGCCCGGCAAGCAGCGTCCAGCCGCCCAAGGAACCAAGGCACCCGGCCGCAGCACAGAAGGAGACAATCGCCCCAGCGGTGTCACCCAGCGCCATGCGTGCGGCATCACCGAACGGGGAGGCTGAAACACGCAGCGCCGCGTTAGGGATCATACCCATAATCGCCGTGGTGGAGAGCACATAGCAAACGGCGGCAATCAGCACGCCGCCCATGGTGGCGATAGGCACGTTACGTTTGGGATTTTTAACCACACCTGCCGCGACGGAGGCGCTTTCCACGCCGATAAATGACCACAAGGTTACGTTCAGTGTGCTTTGAATCGCACCGAAGGTGTTCATACCGCTGACGTTCCATGCCGCCATATAGGTTTCACCCCGGAACCAGAACCAGCCGAAGACGGCAATACCGACAATTGGCACCAGCGCCAGTACCGTTGCGACGGCCTGTACACGGGTGATCATTTTCGGTCCGACAATGTTCAGCAATACGAAGATCCACAGTACCACGACGCAGGTCAGCGTCAGGACCAGCGGATCTTTTAAGATGGGGAAGAAGTAGCTCAGGTAACCGACGCCAATAACCACCATGGCGATGTTACCAATCCAGCAAGCCAGCCAGTACAGGACGTTGGTCTGGTAGCCCAAAAAAGGACCGAAACAGCGGCGGGCATAAGCGTAAGAACCACCGGGACTGGAGTCTAAGGACGACATTTTCGCGTACACCATCGACAGCGCCAAAGCACCGATAATAGTGACCAACCATCCGTAGATTGCAATCCCGCCAGTTGACGCAAGGTTTGCGGGTAGCAGGAATACACCGGAACCCATAATATTCCCCGACACCATAAGGGTGACGGGGATTAAGCCCACTTTGTGAGCATCAGCATCCGTCGACATATTTAGTAACTCCTGATAAGGATAAATGACGTCTTATCATACCTCTTCAGAAGACTATTTTATGATGGCGGACTGGGGGTATCGCTAATGCTGATATTATTATGGCTTATCGCTAACTGATTAAAAATCAGGCAGCGGATGGCTCCCTATGTTGACTGACATAATGCAGAGGCGTCATCCCATAGAACTCTTTGAATACGGAAATAAAGTACGAGGTACTGTTATATCCGCACAGTTGAGAGACCTGGGAAATGTTTTTGCCATCCATCAATAATTGATTGACGGCATAACGCATGCGACACGTGGTAATTATTTGGCTGTAACTTGTATTTTCACTTTTGAGCTTTTTCTTTAACAAACTGGGGCTCAGGCATAAGCAACTGGCAACCATGCTTAAATTCCAGTCTTTATGTATATCGCTCTCAATAATGTGATAAACGCTGTCGCTGATACGACTGCGTAGTATATGCATGAGCAGAGAAATAAACTTTTTGCTGCCGAGAAAGCGTGATAACACCGTGAATAGTAGCGAGCGCGTGCGCACACTTTCACCTTCGTCCATTGTGTCCATTACGCTATATTGGGCAGCCACCCGGAAGACATCCGGCGTCAGACAGACGGCGGTCATCACTGGGTTGGCACTGCGTTGCCAGAGTGGGATCTGTGAAAGGTCTTTATTTAAAAAACGTAGATAGTCTTTAATGATATCACGGCTGATATGTACGACCAGTGCGTTATTAAGTGATGAGAAATCGATAATATTATTATCGCATGCTACCAGCGCCATATGATTAGCTTTTAAGCTGATGGCTTCTTTACCGTTAATCCTTAACCAAACATCCTTCTCCGTTAATACAACAACACAAGCTGCTCTGCTGCAAACCCTCATACCCAAACTCCAGGAATATGAACATAAAACACCGTAGCTCACCATCAGATGAACCATATCGGCTAAATTGAAATTGTATGATGAATCCAGGACCGCATTAAAATAACGTGTCTGAAATTAATTACAATGTTTGGTGGGATTTTTCTTATGTACACTTTTTTTTACGCAAGTGGAAACGTGATATTTGCGTATAAAAAAAGCGCGGGGTGGTCCCGCGCAAAAAGGTATGACAATGTTATTGTTTTGCAGCAATACTCAGGAATTACTCAAGCATGACATGTCTACCTTAAAAATCGGACTATCTATAAAATGACATTATGCTTTCACGCACATGACGTGATATACACCGTCAATAATTTCCGTTCCTTCGGTTTCATGTTCAAATCCAGGGAAGTGGTGGTCCCAGGACTGCAACGAACGTAGATAACTAATCTGCGGGCTATTGGCGTCGCCAAAGTTTTCCCCGGACAGCAGCATTGGAATTCCCGGTGGGTAAGGAATTACGGAATTCGCAGCTATACGACCCGGCAGATTTTCAATGGCCACCATCTCAACGTTATCGCTGACTATCGCGTTATAGGCTTCACGCGGGGTGATTTCAGCAACAGGCAGGCCGGAGTAGGCCGCGTTGAGTCGGCTGCCAGGGTTGTTCTCTTTCAGCCAGGCAAACATGGTGTCGCCCAGATCGTGAATGCCCATGTTGGCGTAAGTGTCAGGATGTTCCTCAACCAGTTCTGGCATCACCTGCGCCAGCGGTGTATTGGCATCGTAATGGTGTTTGAATGAGCACAGGGTATTGATCAGCGTGCCCCATTTCCCACGGGTAATCCCCATTGAGAACAGGAACATAATCTGGAAATCGGTGGTACGGGTCGGCACGATACCGTGGCGGCCAAGCCAGGCGGTGACCAGCGCTGCCGGTACGCCGCTCTCTTCCAGTTCGCCATCATCGCCCATCCCCGGCGCCAGAATACTGACTTTGATTGGGTCCAGCATGCTCCAGTTATCCGGCAGGTCTTTAAACCCGTGCCAGGATTCACCCGGACGCATCACCCAGCAGTTCTGGTCAGTGGTCAGGAGTTGGGTTGGCGCATCGGCAAAGTCATAGGTTTTGCCGGTTTGCGGGTCAGTTACCACTTCTTTGTTCCACGGTTTGAAGAACCAGTCGCCTTCGGCGGAAAATTCTTTGTACAAACGCGCCATGGCCTGACGGAAATCGACCGCTTCGTCGATCACTTCCTGAGTGAGCGACAGACCGCTGTTGCCGTCCATCATGGAGACCGCCACGTCGTTTGATGCGCAGATGGCATACAGCGGGGAGGTGGTGGCGTGCATCATGTACGCCTGGTTAAAGCGGGAGAAGTTCACGGCCCCACGACCTTCACGGACGTGAATGTAAGACGCCTGAGAGAGCGCGTTCAGCAGTTTGTGGGTCGAGTGGGTCGCAAAAACGGTAGGACCGTTATGATCGCCCGGCGCGCCACGCATAGCGTAGTGATCGGCATAAATTGGGTTAAAGCGGGCATAGCCGTACCAGGCCTCATCGAAGTGGATGCGATCGCTGGTTTGCGCGAGCAGGTCCTGGGCCTCTTTGGCGTTGTAGCAAACACCGTCATAAGTACAGTTGGTCACAACGCTGTAAGACGGTTTTTGCCCGGCCTTGCCCTTGGTCAGCGGGCTTTCGCTGATTTTTTTCTGCAATGTTTCAGGTTGCATTTCTTGCGGGTAGATAGGGCCGATAATGCCGTACCGGTTGCGACTTGGCACCATGTACACCGGTTTTGCGCCGGTGAGGATCAACCCCTGCTCGATAGATTTGTGGCAGTTACGATCCAGCACCACGACGTCGTTGTCGGTCATACAAGCCTGCATGATGGTGCGGTTAGAGCCGGAAGTCCCGACCACTACGGACCAGGAGCGGTCAGCGCCAAACACGCGGGCGGCATATTTTTCGCTCTCGCCAAATGCGCCGGTATGATCCAGCAGTGAGCCGAGCGATGCGCGTTCAATACCCATGTCGCTACGGAATAAGTTTTCACCGTAGTAATCATGGTAAAAACGACCCGCCGGCGTTTTGGTAAATCCGACACCGCCCTGGTGACCAGGCGCCGCCCAGGAGTATTCATGGATGTCGCCGTACTTCATCAGCGCGCTGAACAGTGGCGGCAGAAGCTGCTGGCGGTAACGGGTCATCGCCGCAACGGCACGTCCGGCAATAAAGTCTGCGGTATCTTCCATAATCCAGGCGAATTCATCGACAAGCTCCAGCAGGTCGCGATCCAGCGATGCGGTGGCTTTTTCGCGATCGCCCAGCAGGAAAACGGGAACGTTTTGCTGGCGCTCGTGGAGCTTGCCGATCAATTGCCTGACGTTCAGGTGCTCGTCTTGTTGTTCCATTTGATAGCTGAACATCAGGCAATCAATGGCTTCATTAGCGGCGAGGATTGCGTAACCATCGTCGAATGAGGTGGACTTAATGACGGTAACATTTTGGCGGCTTAATGCATCAGCCAGACGTTCGACAGCGCTACCGACCCAGGTGTCCTGATGCAGAAACTCACTTTCAACAATTAATACTTTCATCATCTTTTACCCGGTTGTGGAAAGGTTGCAATTTATGGATTGCAGACACACCGTATGAATGTGACGCAGGCAAGTATTATCCTGACAAAATGGGCTGTAAAGCGGGTGATAAATAGTCTGATTTGTGTTTAATTTGTTTTTAAACAAATAGTTATGTTTGCTTATTGGCGATTTTTCACCGCTGTTTATCGACAGGGGGAATATTTTTTTGGCTGATACTGATATCGGCGAACGATAGGGATCGTAGGCTGGAGTAACGCCGGTGGTTTCTGGCTGCTCAGCCAGCCATTGTTTGCCGGCGCTGCTGGCTCAGTTTGCGGTACTGCTGCGGCGACATGCCGACAAACTTGCTGAAGGTGTCATAAAAACGGCTGCTGGATCGGAATCCGGCGGTCAACGCGACGTCAAGAATGGTTTTATCGGTATCGCTAAGCAATGCGCGGACGTGATTGATCCGCATTGCGGTGATGTACTGCTTCATGGTGAGTTGCATCACGCGCTGGAAAATCCCCATCGCGTAGTTAGCGTTGAGCTTCACGTGTTCCGCGACGTCGTTGATAGTGAGCACCTGATCGTAGTTATCGGCAATAAAACTCAGCATCTGGCTTACGTAAAACTGGGCGTGCCGCGAAACGCTGTTTTTGTGCGTCCGCGAAGTTTTATTGACCAGGATTGGCTGCCAGCCGGAAAGGCTAAACCGCTTGAGCATCAGACCAATTTCATCAATGGCGAGCTGGCGAATTTGCTCGTTCGGGTTGCTCAGCTCCTGTTGCCAGCGCTGAACTTCAAAGGTACTTAGCTGCTGCGATGCCAGCGATTTGATGACCATGCCATGGGTAACGTGGTTGATCAGTTCGCGATCCAGCGGCCAGGAAAGGAAAAGGTGCATCGGTAAATTGAAGATAGCCATGCTTTGGCAACGGCCCGGACGCGTGAGCTGATGCGGCGTACAGGCCCAGAAAAGCGTAATGTGTCCCTGTTTTATCTGCACCACTTCGTTGTTGATGAGGTACTCAACGTCGCCATCAAACGGCACATTAATCTCCACCTGCCCATGCCAGTGGCTGGCAGGCATAGCATGCGGTGAGCGCAGCTCAATATCCATCCGTTGATATTCTGAGTACAGCGACAATGGGCTGCGGGTTTGCTCTTCATCGCTGCTGCACATGTGCGGATCGGGGGGAAGAGGCGATGTCGGTAATGTACTCATGGTTGCTCCATTTCCTGAATTATCAGAATCATGTCATTTGCTGCGCATTAAGGCTGAGAATCAGGACACAAATCGGACCGATATCATTGAGCATAGTGAGATTTTGGGGCCGCATACTCTGCTTTTTGTGCAATTTTGTCCCATAAACTCAGATCCAGTATGGGGCAAAGAGGCGATCTGAGTTTATGGGAATGCTCGCCAGGGAAGTCGGAAGTTTTCATCTATGCGCTGTGCCACCATGACTGTGTTCACTAATGTTCTGGAGAGTCATGATGTCTGCACCCAAAATTACCTTTATCGGCGCCGGTTCCACGATTTTCGTCAAAAATATCCTCGGGGACGTCTTTCATCGTGATGCGCTGAAATCTGCGCATATCGCCTTGATGGACGTCAATCCTACTCGGCTGGAAGAGTCACACATTGTGGTGCGTAAGTTGATGGACTCAGCGGGCGCGTCCGGGCGTATCACCTGCTATACCGATCAAAAAGCGGCATTACAGGATGCTGATTTTGTGGTGGTCGCTTTCCAGATTGGTGGTTATGAACCCTGTACCGTCACCGATTTTGCGGTGTGTAAACGTCATGGTCTGGAGCAGACGATTGCCGATACGCTGGGGCCAGGCGGCATTATGCGCGCGCTGCGCACTATCCCGCATTTATGGCAGATTTGTGAGGATATGACCGAAGTCTGCCCGCAGGCCACCATGCTTAACTACGTTAACCCGATGGCGATGAACACCTGGGCAATGTATGCGCGCTATCCGCATATTAAGCAGGTTGGATTGTGTCACTCGGTGCAAGGGACTGCGGAGGAGCTGGCCCGCGATTTGAATATCGACCCGGCCTCTTTGCGCTATCGCTGCGCCGGGATCAACCATATGGCGTTTTATCTGGAACTTGAGCGTAAAACGGCTGACGGTGCTTATGTAAATCTCTATCCGGAGCTGCTGGCGGCCTATGAATCTGGTCAGGCGCCGAAACCGAATCTTCACGGTAATACCCGTTGTCAGAACATTGTGCGCTATGAAATGTTCAAAAAGCTGGGCTATTTCGTCACTGAGTCGTCGGAGCATTTCGCGGAATATACGCCGTGGTTTATCAAACCAGGGCGTGAGGATCTGATTGAGCGCTATAAGGTTCCACTGGATGAGTATCCAAAACGCTGTGTGGAACAGCTGGCGAACTGGAACAAAGAGCTGGAAGAGTACAAAACGGCGGCGCGGATCGAGATTAAACCGTCACGTGAATATGCCAGCACTATCATGAACGCTATCTGGACCGGTGAACCGAGCGTAGTGTATGGCAACGTTCGCAATGACCATCTGATCGATAACCTGCCGCAAGGCTGTTGCGTGGAGGTGGCTTGCCTGGTCGATGCGAATGGTATCCAGCCAACGAAGGTGGGTACTCTCCCGTCACATTTGGCGGCCATGATGCAAACCAATATCAATGTTCAGACCCTGCTAACGGAAGCCATTCTGACGGAAAATCGCGATCGCGTTTATCACGCGGTGATGATGGATCCGCATACCGCCGCGGTATTGGGGATTGAGGAGATTTATGCGCTGGTGGACGACCTGATCGCGTCTCATGGCGACTGGCTGCCGGCCTGGTTACACCGTTAACACACCATTACGCCGGGCAGAGCATCCGGCGTTTAACCTCTGACGTTTCCTCTAACAGAAGGCGGGCGCTGGTAACGGCGACCCGATACCCTATGAGCATCTCTCTGAAAACAAAACTCAGTTACGGATTTGGAGCGTTTGGTAAGGATTTCGCCATCGGTATTGTGTACATGTACCTGATGTATTACTACACCGACGTGGTGGGATTATCGGTGGGGCTGGTCGGAACGTTGTTCCTGGCGGCAAGGGTCTGGGATGCGGTAAACGATCCCATCATGGGCTGGATTGTGAACGCCACCCGGTCGCGGTGGGGAAAATTTAAACCCTGGATCTTACTTGGTACGCTGGCGAACTCATTGGTGCTTTTTTTGCTTTTTAGCGCACATTTGTTTGAGGGTACTGCGCAAGTCGTATTTGTCTGCGTGACGTATATATTATGGGGAATGACCTACACCATTATGGATATTCCATTCTGGTCGCTGGTACCAACTATTACGCTGGATAAACGCGAGCGTGAACAACTGGTGCCGTTCCCTCGTTTCTTCGCAAGCCTTGCTGGGTTTGTCACCGCGGGGGTAACGCTACCCTTTGTGAGCTATGTTGGCGGGGCCGATCGCGGCTTTGGTTTCCAGATGTTTACGCTGGTGCTGATTGCATTCTTTATCGTTTCTACCGTTGTTACGCTGCGTAATGTGCATGAGGTTTATTCGTCAGATAGTGAGGCAACGGCGGACAGCAGTCGTCTTGGGCTGAAAGCGATCGTTGGGCTCATCTATAAAAACGACCAGTTATCCTGCCTGCTAGGCATGGCGCTGGCTTACAATATTGCCGCCAATATCATTGCAGGCTTTGCCATTTACTATTTTACTTATGTGATTGGCGATGCAAGCCTCTTCCCGTACTACATGTCTTACGCAGGAGCGGCAAACCTGCTGACGCTGATTTTCTTTCCTCGATTGGTAAAAGCGTTGTCACGACGGATCCTGTGGGCTGGGGCATCCGTGCTGCCGGTGCTCAGCTGTATCGTTTTGCTGGTGATGGCGTTAGCCGGTTTCCATAATATCTTACTCATTGTTATTGCTGGTATTTTACTGAATATTGGTTCAGCGCTTTTCTGGGTGTTGCAGGTCATTATGGTGGCGGATACCGTTGATTACGGCGAATACAAACTGAATGTACGTTGTGAAAGTATCGCTTATTCAGTGCAGACGATGGTGGTAAAAGGAGGGTCAGCGTTTGCCGCTTTCTTTATCGCAGTGATACTTGGGGTGATTAATTACGCGCCGAATGTCGCGCAGTCTGCAGAAACCATTGTTGGTATGCAATTCATTATGATCGCGCTACCAGCACTCTTTTTTGTGGTGACCTTAGTCCTTTACTTCCGCTTTTACCGACTGAACGGCGACACGCTGCGCAGGGTCCAGATTCATTTGTTGGATAAGTACCGTAAGGTGCCGCAGCACCATGAGCAACCGGATATCCCTGCTATTGCGATAGTCACCCCAGGTGATGTGAAGGCGTAGCTATGGAATGGCATTCGTGGATTGGGTATTTGGCGGCTAGCCTGACGACGCTCTCATTCTTACCGCAAGCGATTAAGGTCATTACCACCCGCAACACGCAGGGTATCTCCGGTTTAATGTATGTAATGTTTGTGTGTGGGCTGGTGTTGTGGCTGATTTATGGATTATTGATTGAAGATACTGCCGTCAGCATGGCGAACTTTCTGACACTCCTGTTCGCCTTGCCGATTCTGGTTATCAAGTCTCGCAATGGGTAGGGCTGATTGCCGGATAAGCGTCAGCGCTATCCGGCAGTTTTTAACTGTCTGTTGTGCCAGCCCGCCAACACGAGCACCGTGGTTAGCGCACCGAGCAGGGCGCAGAACATATCCGACTGGGTATCCCACGGGTCGCCCTGCGTCCCGAGAAAATCATCCGCTCCCTGACCCATCGCCAGCGCCGCCCACCATTCGATCAGCTCATACATCGCGCTAATCGCCAGCGCCACGCAGCAGACCAAAAATGCCAGCATTTTGCGGCCACGAACTATATTACCGCGCACTAAAATCTCTCTTGCCGTCAGGGCGGGCACCAGACCCTGGAAGAAGTGACCCAGCTTGTCATAGGGGTTACGACTGAGATCCAGCCACTCCTGAACCTGAAAACCGACAGGGACTTTAGCGTAGGTATACATACCGCCGACCATCAGAATGATGGCGTGCAAGAAAATGAGCGTGTAGAGCAATGGCGTCAGCGGGTAGCGCTTCACGGTCGCCAGCAACAGTGGGACGACAATAATGACCGGCGTAACTTCCATCAGCCAGGTGATTTTCTCTGTGGCTGAGATACCGGTGTAGATAAGTATTAGCGCCAGGAGCAGCGCGCCAGAGTGCAAGATTGTGGAGTTCAGTGTGCGGAGCATGGCGAATTCACAAGTAATGGAAAAGGTTACTATTCCCTGTGAGCGGCAAAAATTCAACGCCAGTAAATGGGGGGATAAAGTTGGCCCGGGGGGATCACTGGACTGACGCCAAAAATCTGTTGTCAGTCCAGTGCCGGGCCGAATGGGTTACTTCGCGCAGTTAGCGCATTGTTTGCTGACGATTTGCTGGAAGAAATCGTTGCCTTTGTCATCGACCAGAATGAAAGCCGGGAAATCTTCGACTTCGATTTTCCAGATAGCTTCCATACCCAGCTCAGGGTATTCCACGCATTCCAGATGTTTAATACTCTGCTGCGCAAGTAC
>NZ_SZWS01000041.1:0-6278 GCF_005281245.1 Citrobacter sp. wls826 | reverse complement strand
CCGCTGCCGGGCCACCAATGCTACCTAAATAGAAGCCGCCGTGTTTATGGCAGGCGTCTGTCACCTGCTGGCTACGGTTACCTTTTGCCAGCATGATCATGCTGCCGCCGTGAGACTGTAACAGGTCAACATAGGAGTCCATACGACCCGCAGTGGTTGGCCCTAAAGAGCCGGACGGATAACCCGCAGGTGTTTTGGCCGGGCCCGCGTAGTAGATAGGGTGATCTTTCACGTACTGCGGCAGACCTTCGCCGGACTCAATACGTTCTTTTAGCTTCGCGTGGGCAATATCGCGGCCGACAATGATGGTGCCGCTCAGCGACAGACGGGTAGAAACCGGATACTGAGAAAGCTGAGCGAGGATCTCTTTCATTGGGCGGTTAAGGTCAACTTTAACCACTTCACCTTCGCCTGCCTGGCGCAGCGACTCCGGAATGTACTGGGCTGGGTTATGTTCCAGTTTTTCGATCCAGATCCCTTCGCGGTTAATCTTGGCCTTGATGTTACGGTCTGCGGAGCAAGACACACCCATACCAACCGGGCAGGATGCGCCGTGGCGAGGCAGGCGGATCACGCGGATATCGTGCGCGAAGTATTTCCCGCCAAACTGGGCGCCGAGGCCGAGTTTCTGCGCTTCTTCCAGCAGTTCCTGTTCCAGTTGCAGATCGCGGAACGCCTGGCCGTGCGCATTACCTTCAGTCGGCAGTGCGTCATAGTAGTGTGTGCTGGCCAGCTTCACCGTTTTCAGGGTGCTTTCCGCTGACGTGCCGCCAATGACGAATGCAATGTGGTACGGCGGGCATGCTGCGGTACCCAGCGTGCGCATTTTCTCTACCAGGAAGTTTTTCAGTTTGCCGGGCGTCAGCAGCGCTTTGGTTTCCTGATACAGATAGGTTTTGTTCGCTGAACCGCCGCCTTTGGCCACGCACAGGAATTTGTATTCGTCACCGTCCACGCTGTACAGGTCGATTTGTGCGGGCAGGTTGGTGCCGGTATTCACTTCTTTGTACATATCCAGCGCCGCGTTTTGCGAGTAGCGCAGGTTATCTTCAATATAGGTATTAAATACGCCCTTGGAGAGTGCCGCTTCGTCGCCGCCACCGGTCCAGACGCGCTGACCTTTTTTACCCATGATAATTGCCGTACCGGTGTCCTGGCAGGTTGGCAATACGCCTTTAGCCGCGATTTCGGAGTTTCTCAGGAACTGCAGCGCTACGTATTTATCGTTTTCGCTGGCTTCGGGATCATGGAGAATTGAGGCGACTTGCTGTTGGTGTTCAGGGCGGAGCATGAAGGAGGCATCGTGGAAGGCTTGTTGGGCCAGTAGCGTAAGTGCTTCAGGGGCTACTTTCAGGATTGTTTCGCCTTCAAACTCGCCGACGCTGACGTGATCGGAGGTCAGCAGGTAGTACTCAGTTTTGTCTTCCCCCAGTGGGAAAGCCGCCTGATAAGTGAATTCAACTTTTGACATTTGCTTCCAGCCTTTTCATTTTTCTCAGGAATTTTAAAATTCTCTGTGTCTTGACGGTGGCGTGCCGTACCAAAGCGGACAGCACGCGCACTGTAATTACAGGAAACCGTACATTGCGGCGAAGATCCAACCAAAGACACAGGATACGCTCACGCCGATCAACCAAGGTAGAATGAAGCTGTGGTTGATAACGAAACGGCCAATGTGGGTGGTGCCGGAACGGTCAAACTGAATAGCCGCCAGATCGCTCGGGTAAGTCGGCAGAATGTAGTAACCGTAACATGCCGGAGCGGAAGCAACGATGTACGCTGGATCAACCCCAATTGCCAGTGCGACCGGAACAATCGCCGCCAGCGCCGCAGCCTGGGAGTTTACAAATTTGGAAACCAACAGCAGAACAATTGCATAGGCCCACGGATACTCTTTCACCATATTGCCCAGCACACCTTCGATTTCCGTCATGTGCGCGCCGAACATTGTTTCGGCCATCCAGGCAATACCGTACACCGCCACAATCGCGATCATACCGGAACGGAAGACTTCGTTTTTAGATATTGAAGCGGGATTGGTCTTCGTCAGGATAATAATCAGCGCACCGGTCAGCAGCATGAACATCTGGATAACCAGTACCATTGACAGCGGTTTGCCGCTGAAGGTAGGGCGCAGCTCAGAGAACGCGCCGAGCACGGCAACAACGGCGATAGCGGCAAGGAAGATCCACATGGCCAGCCAGTTGCTTTTTGGCAGCTTTTTGTCTAACAGTGTGGCGGTATCGCCATAAACGTAGTTGTGGTTTTCAGGGACGGAAATAAACTTCTGGAATTCTTCATCTTTATCCAGATCTTTACCGCGGAACCAACTGAAGATACCGATCGCCAGGATACCCAACAGGGTAGACGGGATAGTGATGCTGAGCAGGTCGAGGAATTCAAGATGCTTGCCTTCAAACGTTACGTTACCCAGCATTGCGACCAGTGATACAACGGCCACGGACACCGGGCTGGCGATAATCCCCATCTGCGCACCGATAGAACTCGCCGCCATCGGACGTTCCGGGCGAATATTGTTCTTAATAGCAACGTCATAAATGATTGGCAGGATGGTGTAGACCACGTGGCCTGTACCGCAGAGAATCGTCAGGGTGCAGGTAACGAACGGGGCGACGATGGAAACGTATTTTGGGTTACGGCGCAGCAGCTTTTCAGCGATTTGCAGCATAACGTCAAGGCCGCCGGAGGCTTGCAAGGTTGCCGATGCGGCCACCACGGCAATAATAACCAGCATTACATCTACAGGTGGTTTACCCGGCTGGAGATGGAAAACGAAAACCAGAATGACCAGGCCGATACCGCCTAATAAACCCAGCGCGATACCGCCCTTTCTGGCACCATAAAACAAACATATTAATATTATAAGAAGTTGTATACTAAATAACATTTTATTTACCCTCGCGAAAAAACCAGTCAATTTTTTGAAAAATGGATCTGTGCCACATTCTTTTTTGCCGGAATAGGCATCAAAAAATGGTCAGTATTCGATATGTCCGTATTTGCGATTAATGTTCAAATGTCTTGCTAGAATGTTTTTTTAACGTTATGGCGATATTTAGCTTTTTTCTGTGGCTTTGATCAGAGGAGAGAATCCTCAGGCGATGGGAAGCAGAGCTGGACATGGAGAGCTGCGGTTGACGCTGTAATTTATCTGTTTTGCGTTTTCCGCTATTTCGTGAACCACCGACAGAATGGGTGAGTAGGTTATTTGTGTGATCACGCTCACGCCATTTCATAATGTGATGAGGTTGGCGTGCGGATACTTTTATTTGCTCACAAAAATGTACGGTGTCCATGGTACGTAGCATGGTCTCCATTGCTACCAGTCTAGATTTTGTATGTCTGGTTAATTTCAGACTAATCCTTTATGGGTAAAAATACACACTCTGCGAGCTAGATAATACTTAATTAACTTTTGTTAGCGATTTTGAAATTAAAAACAGTGTGACGTTAATCAATATTAAAATAATACATTTAACATGCCGGATACAAATATATTTGATCTAACGCAAATTTATAATTCTGCAGCATGATTCAGAAAAGTAGGGATTTTTCATTATTTTAATAATTGTTACTTTCAAATAACAAATAATCCCAAATTGTTTTTATTGGCAATATTGTTTTAGTAATGAGTAATGTTCAGCCTGAACGCGGTAACGATAAACCGGTCTACCGGTTACGCCATAATGGATGCTGGTAAATAGGATGTGACAATTGACGAGCCAGATAAGATATTTACGGCAAGAAACGCGCGAGATATTGACCTCGTTGGCCAGTTCATCGGTGGAGAATTCCTGATCCTGATGCTCATCAATCCACTGGCACAGCGTGCGTAACGTTTGTGGCGTTAATCCTTTAGGTAAGCGCCGCGCTTCTTGTTCATTGGAGGAGCTGCCGTGAATCAACTGGTCAAGCTCAGACTGTTCATAGTACTGATGCTTTTCCATCTCGGTTTTCTTTTGTAGCCAGCCGGTCAGCGCCTCTTCAAAACGGGATGCCTGGAACGGTTTGATCAGGTAGTCAACGACACCATAGTGGAGAGAGTCTTTGATGGTGGTCGCGTCAGCGGCGGAAGAGATGACAATAACATCACACTTGCAACCTTCGCTGTGCAATACAGGCAACAGATCCAGACCGTTTTCTTTTTGCATATAAATATCAAGCAAAATCAAATCGATATGATTACCGCTATGAAAGATTATCTCTTTTGCTTTCTCCAGCGTGGAGGCTGTGCCGCAGCAATGAAAACCGGAGAGTTGCGCGACATAACGGCGGTTTAATTCCGCTACCATTGCATCGTCATCGACAATTAAGACATTGATCATCTGCTGGCCCTCTCACCATTCCACGGTAACTGTACAAAAAATTGGGTGAAGATCCCAGGTTCTGACTCGACGGAAATATTGCCGCCAACGTTTTCAACCTGTTGTTTAACAAGCGCTAAACCAACGCCCCGTTCGGTTCCTTTTGACGAAACGCCCTTCTCAAAGATGTGCTCAATGTGTTCGGGGGCAATCCCCGGACCATCGTCATTCACTTCGCAATGCAACCAGCCGTGTCGATAATGCAAGGATACGCTGATCTCGCCACCAGGTTCTTGACCTAGCGCCTCCAGGGCGTTTTCAATTAAATTCCCCAGAACGGTAATCAGCACAGCCACCTGATCTTCGTTGCTGTTTTCCGGTAACTGGCTTTCATTGCTGATCACCAGGCTATGGCCTAAATCAGATGTGCGATTAATCTTACTGAGTAAAAATCCTGCGATCACCGGGGATTTTATTTTTCCTAACAGTGAGCCAATCTCTTCCTGATAACTGTTTGCGGTCTTCAGGATGTAATTTTCAAGCTGCTTATAACTTTTCAGATGCAATAATCCCAGAATCACGTGCAATTTATTCATGAATTCGTGGGATCGTTCACGAAGTGCGTCGGCATAGTTGACCATGCCGTCCAGTCGTTGCATTAATTTTCGGACTTCAGTCTTATCTCTGAATGTTGAAATGGCCCCGATGATTTTACCGTTGCTGAGTACCGGAACCGTGTTAATTAAGAGTAGCCGATCCTTCACCATGATCTCTTCATCGCGACGCGGCGTTCCGTCATGCAGTACCTGTGAAAAATCGACCACTTTTGACCATGCGTGGCTGAGCGTGGAGAGCTGGGCATCGTCATGCGATTTGTGGTAATCCAGCAGCTCTTGTGCCGCCTGGTTTATCAGCGTCACTTCACCGCACTCGTCAACGGCAATGACGCCTTCCTTTATAGAGTGCAGCATCGCCTGGCGTTGTTCGAACAGATTGGAGATTTCATACGGCTCCAGACCAAACAGAATACGCTTGAGGACTTTGACAAATACCCATGTGCCGAGCAGCCCAACCAGCACGCCAAATAAGATGGACCAAAAGATGCTGCCACGGCTGTTATTGATCTGCTCAGTCACCCTGCTTAGCTCAAGGCCGATCGACACGACGCCTATCTGCCGGTGATGCTCGTCATAAATAGGGGTAAATACGCGCAGGGCTTGCGCCAGAAATCCGCGATTAATGGCGACATTCTCTTTCCCTTGCAGGGCCAGCAAAATGTCATCGCCTTTAAACGGCTGACCGATTCGCTGCGCTTCGGGATGGGAGTAACGAATGCTTTGCATATCGGTGACGACGATGAATAAAAAATCGTTGCTCTTATTCACCGCCTGGGCAATCGCCTGAATACCGCTTTCCTCGGGCTTTTTCATTAGCCCCTGGCGGATCTCCGGGGAGTTTGCCAGCGTTCGTGCGACCGCAAGCGCTTTACCCGCTAATGCATCGCGCGTCATGTTGCTGATTTGCGAGAAATAAATCAGATGAACGACAAGCAGTACGGAGAAGAGTACCGCACTGACCATGAGGATCACGGTAGTGCCGAGCTTCATCGGGCGTTTGCGTATAGCAGTACGTTGCAGAGAGTGTCTCATCACGGTCCTGGAATCACGGTTTGTATGGGTATTATCGCCTGATGGGATGCGTAATTCAAAGGTGGTAGGGATGATGGGGCATGGGCTGCCTGGGCTTTTCTTCTATATATAACGTGGAGCGAGTCTCTTTTTATATAGAGATTTCCTTATCTGCTTTCACTTCTTTCAGGGAGGCTGACCACTATTTTGCTTACGATTGTGGATAACTCTGTGTGTAAATGGGTATAAGGCGGGGTTTTGCTGTGGAATACAGCGGTCAGTCATTTTTCTGCAATTTAAGGGTTGCGGGCCGCAGGAAACTCCC
>NZ_SZWS01000042.1:0-2058 GCF_005281245.1 Citrobacter sp. wls826 | reverse complement strand
CGTGAATACATAGCGTAATGAAGCGAACCGGGGGAACTGAAACATCTAAGTACCCCGAGGAAAAGAAATCAACCGAGATTCCCCCAGTAGCGGCGAGCGAACGGGGAGCAGCCCAGAGTCTGAATCAGCATGTGTGGTAGTGGAACGGTCTGGAAAGTCCGACGGTACAGGGTGATAGTCCCGTACACAAAAGTGCATGTGTTGTGAACTCGAAGAGTAGGGCGGGACACGTGGTATCCTGTCTGAATATGGGGGGACCATCCTCCAAGGCTAAATACTCCTGACTGACCGATAGTGAACCAGTACCGTGAGGGAAAGGCGAAAAGAACCCCGGCGAGGGGAGTGAAAAAGAACCTGAAACCGTGTACGTACAAGCAGTGGGAGCCTCTTTATGGGGTGACTGCGTACCTTTTGTATAATGGGTCAGCGACTTATATTCTGTAGCAAGGTTAACCGAATAGGGGAGCCGAAGGGAAACCGAGTCTTAACTGGGCGTTAAGTTGCAGGGTATAGACCCGAAACCCGGTGATCTAGCCATGGGCAGGTTGAAGGTTGGGTAACACTAACTGGAGGACCGAACCGACTAATGTTGAAAAATTAGCGGATGACTTGTGGCTGGGGGTGAAAGGCCAATCAAACCGGGAGATAGCTGGTTCTCCCCGAAAGCTATTTAGGTAGCGCCTCGTGAACTCATCTTCGGGGGTAGAGCACTGTTTCGGCTAGGGGGTCATCCCGACTTACCAACCCGATGCAAACTGCGAATACCGAAGAATGTTATCACGGGAGACACACGGCGGGTGCTAACGTCCGTCGTGAAGAGGGAAACAACCCAGACCGCCAGCTAAGGTCCCAAAGTCATGGTTAAGTGGGAAACGATGTGGGAAGGCACAGACAGCCAGGATGTTGGCTTAGAAGCAGCCATCATTTAAAGAAAGCGTAATAGCTCACTGGTCGAGTCGGCCTGCGCGGAAGATGTAACGGGGCTAAACCATGCACCGAAGCTGCGGCAGCGACACTATGTGTTGTTGGGTAGGGGAGCGTTCTGTAAGCCGTTGAAGGTGTGCTGTGAGGCATGCTGGAGGTATCAGAAGTGCGAATGCTGACATAAGTAACGATAATGCGGGTGAAAAACCCGCACGCCGGAAGACCAAGGGTTCCTGTCCAACGTTAATCGGGGCAGGGTGAGTCGACCCCTAAGGCGAGGCCGAAAGGCGTAGTCGATGGGAAACAGGTTAATATTCCTGTACTTGGTGTTACTGCGAAGGGGGGACGGAGAAGGCTATGTTAGCCGGGCGACGGTTGTCCCGGTTTAAGCATGTAGGCGGAGATTCCAGGTAAATCCGGAGTCTTGCTAACGCTGAGGTGTGATGACGAGGCACTACGGTGCTGAAGTAACAAATGCCCTGCTTCCAGGAAAAGCCTCTAAGCATCAGGTAACACGAAATCGTACCCCAAACCGACACAGGTGGTCAGGTAGAGAATACCAAGGCGCTTGAGAGAACTCGGGTGAAGGAACTAGGCAAAATGGTGCCGTAACTTCGGGAGAAGGCACGCTGATATGTAGGTGAAGTGATTTACTCATGGAGCTGAAATCAGTCGAAGATACCAGCTGGCTGCAACTGTTTATTAAAAACACAGCACTGTGCAAACACGAAAGTGGACGTATACGGTGTGACGCCTGCCCGGTGCCGGAAGGTTAATTGATGGGGTTATCCGTAAGGAGAAGCTCTTGATCGAAGCCCCGGTAAACGGCGGCCGTAACTATAACGGTCCTAAGGTAGCGAAATTCCTTGTCGGGTAAGTTCCGACCTGCACGAATGGCGTAATGATGGCCAGGCTGTCTCCACCCGAGACTCAGTGAAATTGAACTCGCTGTGAAGATGCAGTGTACCCGCGGCAAGACGGAAAGACCCCGTGAACCTTTACTATAGCTTGACACTGAACACTGGTCCTTGATGTGTAGGATAGGTGGGAGGCTTTGAAGTGTGGACGCCAGTCTGCATGGAGCCAACCTTGAAATACCACCCTTTAATGGCTGGTGTTCTAACGTAGACCCGT
>NZ_SZWS01000043.1:0-2593 GCF_005281245.1 Citrobacter sp. wls826 | reverse complement strand
CCCGCCGGGTACGGGAAAGACTATGCTAGCCAGTCGACTCAGAGGGCTACTCCCTCCACTTAGCAACGATGAAGCGCTGGAAAGTGCCGCGATACTCAGTCTGATCCATTCCGACACGATACAAAAACAGTGGAAGCAGCGCCCTTTTCGCTCGCCACATCACAGTGCTTCATTAACCGCCATGGTCGGTGGAGGCTCTATTCCTGCGCCAGGAGAGATCTCTTTGGCGCACAACGGCATACTGTTTCTGGATGAACTACCCGAGTTTGAGCGGCGCACGCTGGATGCACTGCGCGAACCCATCGAGTCCGGGCAGATCCATCTATCCCGCACCAGAGCAAAAATAACCTATCCCGCACGCTTTCAACTCATAGCTGCGATGAATCCAAGCCCGACGGGCCATTATCAGGGGAACCATAACCGCTGTACCCCAGAACAGACGCTGCGCTACCTAAATCGATTGTCAGGTCCATTTCTTGACCGCTTCGACCTCTCCCTCGAAATTCCCTTACCGCCGCCCGGTATACTCAGCCAGAACGCGATGAAAGGGGAAAATAGCGCAACGGTGAAGCAACGTGTTATGGCAGCGCGAGAGCGTCAGTATCAGCGGCAAAATAAGTTAAACGCACATCTGGACAGTCAGGATATCCATAAATACTGCCTACTGCGTAGCGACGATGCACAGTGGCTTGAAGAAACGCTCGCGCATCTCGGATTGTCTATCCGCGCCTGGCTGCGCCTGATTAAGGTCGCTCGAACGATTGCGGATATCGAACAATGTGATCACATCTCTCGCCAGCATTTACAGGAGGCCGTTGGGTACCGAGCGATAGACAGGTTACTCATTCATCTGCAGAAATTACTGACATAAAAAAAGGGCTTTCGCCCTTTTTTTATTAATCATCAGATTCGGTGTAGTCTTCTGCGCCTTCCACCTGAGGTTTCCCACCCGATAAGGTGTGGAAACGTTTTGGACGCTTAATACGCGTCATGTATTTAGACCACACACGTTCAGCTTCGGTAACCGGCTCACGTTCACCACGGCATACCGCAACAAACAGTTTTTCTTCTTCAGTTACCGGCTCACGCTTGCCCAGATCCAGCTCGTTGAAAGCATAACCGTGACGCTCAAGCAGTTGTGCTTCTTTAATGGTGAAATCACCATGACGGGAGAATCCGCGGGGATAATATTTATTATCGAAATATCGATTAGTCGTCGTAAAGCTTTCCGCCATCCTGCACGCTCCTAATTCTTTGGCCGAGCTATTTATGGCGCGGAGTATTAGTTACGCTTGACAGAGCGTCAAACAAAAGATTTAAATCATAACGACAAATAATTTTATGGAGCGAGTTGTGGATACGGAATTGTTAAAAACTTTCCTGGAAGTTAGCCGGACACGCCACTTTGGCAGGGCTGCTGAAGCGCTCTACCTGACCCAATCAGCGGTTAGTTTCCGGATCAGACAACTGGAAAATCAATTGGGTGTAAACCTGTTCACCCGACACAGAAACAATATCCGTTTAACCGCTGCAGGTGAAAAATTATTGCCTTACGCCGAAACGTTGATGAATACGTGGCAGGCAGCACGTAAGGAAGTCGCGAATACCTCGCGGCATAACGAGTTTTCTATCGGTGCCAGCGCATCTCTCTGGGAGTGCATGCTTAATGACTGGTTGAAGCGTTTGTATCAATCTCAGGAGCCACAATCCAGCCTGCAGTTTGAAGCGAGGATCGCTCAACGCCAATCGTTAGTAAAACAGCTTCATGAACGACAGCTTGATCTACTGATTACTACCGAAACACCCAAAATGGACGAATTTAGCAGCCAACTGTTGGGATATTTCACGCTGGCGCTCTATTGCAGCTCTCCTTCGCAAACCAAAGATGAGCTGAATTATTTACGCCTGGAATGGGGACCCGATTTCCAACAACACGAAGCAGGACTAATAGCGGGAGATGAAGTGCCGGTACTCACCACCAGTTCGGCAGAATTGGCCAGGCAGCAACTTTCAGTGATTAAGGGCTTTAGCTGGCTTCCCGTCAACTGGGCCAAAACCAAAAGCGATCTCCATACGGTTACCGACAGTACAACGCTTTCACGTCCTTTATATGCAGTTTGGCTGCAAAACAGCGATAAAAATGGACTAATTTGCGATCTGCTGAGAACAGATATTCTGGAAAATTAAAGAAAATATAGGCAAGGATGCCGGGAGTAAAACAGCAGGAAGGCATAATTCAAATTGCAGGTAAAAAAAAATCCTTAGCAAAAATGCTAAGGATTGTTTCTGGCAGGGGCGGAGAGACTCGAACTCGCGACACCCGGTTTTGGAGACCGGTGCTCTACCAACTGAGCTACGCCCCTAAATTTTCTTATCATTAAGCCTGCTTGGTAGCAGGCTTAATTTTCTAATAAGTGGCGGAACGGACGGGACTCGAACCCGCGACCCCCTGCGTGACAGGCAGGTATTCTAACCAACTGAACTACCGCTCCACCGAATTTCTTTGTCACTACCAGGATTATTCATCCCGGTTTACTGCAATTTGATGCCTGGCAGTTCCCTACTCTCGCATGGGGAGACCCCACACTACCAT
>NZ_SZWS01000044.1:0-1106 GCF_005281245.1 Citrobacter sp. wls826 | reverse complement strand
AACCCGCCGGTGTTGGCGGGTTATGGCATGGTTTGTCTCTATAATTAAGGTGTTACTATGTTAAACCAGAAATCAAAGCTATCTAAATACCCGAGGAACTCATCAAGCTTGGCTTGGTCGCCTAAAATTTGTACATCACCCTTCTCTTCTGCCTGTTTCAGCGATTCTTCCTTGAGAATAATTTTGTTCAATGTTGCACGGTTAAGCGTAATGGAGGCGTCAGCATTGCTGGCCTGTGCATCAGCGCTATGGTTAAGAACACCGTTTTCCAGTTCCAGTTTGTATTTACCGCCGTCAGCACCTAAATCGACGTTGAAGACTGCCTGCACATTTGCCGCTTTTTCTCCGTTAATATGTACCGCGAGATAATCAAATAACATCTCTGGCGACATGGCTTTAACGGTATCCGGGCTGGCGGTATTTGCCGTCGCGCCTTTCACCACACCGTTGCGTAAATCTTTTACGCCATGGACCGGACTCAGCCTGCTAACCCATTTGCTCAAGGGCATCTGCTTCCAGAGTGCGTGCTGCTTTATTGCTCGGATCAGCAAAGACGATATTGTTAGTGAGTTGCGCCACCCAACGGTAATTGCCTGGGCGTAATCAGTTTTCGCTTTTTGCATGATGGCATCAGCGCCGCCCATATAATCGACACATTTCTTCGCGGCATCAACGGACGGTAATCCATTCAGTGTTGCCGGATTACCGTTGAACCAGCCGAGGTAAAAGAGCTACAGTACTGTATAAATAAAAGTTAAATATGAGAGCTAAAAACAGTCATGTTAGAAAGTTTTGACTGACAAAGCGAATCCATTGTTTTTAACATTTCTTGCACAAGGTTAAGGATAGAATTACTTACGCTACGCAGACTATCTGCAGCGACACCTGTTGCCTGCGATTGTGCTTGCTCTATTTGAGATGCCGCTTGCTCCATTTTTACATCCATTTGAGCATGTTGCATGGCAAAAGTGCCCATGGCGTTACCTAGTTGGGAGGCGAAAAGTCCCACGGTCCCCCAACGCTGAGCTGTGAGTATGCGTTGCTCAGGAGTTTTAGTTTCAGGAGCTGGATTAGCTTCAGGAGCTGGATTAGCTTCAGGAGCTGGA
>NZ_SZWS01000045.1:128518-146641 GCF_005281245.1 Citrobacter sp. wls826 | reverse complement strand
TCAGAGTCAAGCATTTATTTTTGCTTTTCTCTGCGAGATTCTCAGTGGAACCCCTCTGACCCGGCGGTTTGTAATCCGTTGTTCCGTGTCAGTGGAGGCGCATTATAGGGAGTTATTTCAGGCTGACAAGGGGAAATTTAAAATAATCTTCCGAGTGCGTATTTTTCCACCAAAACAGCCTAAACAGCCTAAACAGCCAGTTTTTCGAGCGTCTTAAAGCCATAACGCTGCAGCACGGGCAATAATTGTTCGGCTTCTGCGGTCATTGCCATGCAGAATGCGACATTCTCATCAGTTGATTTCGCGTCTGGCGCTTCATGTTCTAATAACCAGGCCGTACGACGCGCAATCGCGGCACCAGAATCCACCAGCCGCGTCCCCTCGGGCAGGACCTGTAAAAGTTCTTCCCGTAATAGAGGGAAATGGGTGCATCCGAGCACCACCGTGTCAGGTGGTTCCGACATCCGCAGCCAAGGGCGCAGGACACGACGCAGTTCTTCCAGAGAAATGGTTTCACCGTGCAGCTTCGCTTCCGCCAGTTCCACCAGCTCAGCGGAACCCAGCATCGCTATCTGACATTCGTTAGCAAACCGTGCAATCAACTCATGGGTATATGAACGCTTCACCGTTGCACGCGTAGCCAGCAGTCCCACCACACCATTCGCCGTGAGTCGCGCCGCCGGTTTAATAGCAGGCACCACGCCCACAACCGGAAAGGCAAATTTCTCACGTAATGCAGGGAGCGATACCGTGCTTGCTGTATTACACGCGATGACCGCAAGAGAGAGGGGATAGCGCTGCTGGACCGCAGTCACAATCTCAACAACACGTTCGACGATAAACTCCTCGCTCTTCTCTCCATAAGGAAAGGCGACGTTGTCGAAAGCGTATATATAGTGGAGATCCGGCAAAAGACGCCGGATCTCGTCATAGACCGACAACCCACCGACGCCGGAATCAAACACCAGCACGGTGGGACGCGGATCAGAAAGTGTAGCTGCCAGACAAGGTGTATTCCCGTCCTGCAGTTGCGTAGCCATAAACTGTCTCGTAATCTTTATCGAACAGGTTGGCGATTTTACCACGAACTGTCAGCTGTGAGGTGATTGGATATGACACGCCAAGATCCCACAGGCTAACCCCACCCATTTTTACCGGCTGGTAGGTTACGTAGTCAGTGTCATAACGCGTTCCCAGGTAATGATACGTCAGGCCCCAGTCAAAATCATAAACCTGCCAGTCGAGCTGGTACTTCACCTGGTTTTTAGAACGCCGTGCGAGCGGCTTGTCCGTAATAGCATTGCGCGAATCGACATAATCGTAGCTCAGCGTATGTGCCAACGGCCCAGTATCAAAGTTTGCGGTCGCTTCCACACCTTTAATACGAACTTTACCTTCGTTAAAGTATTTCTCGGTATGCGGGTCGTAATCGATCATGTCGTCAATATCATTACGATATCCGGATACTCGCCAGTTCACGCCCGCCGTTAAGCCTTCAAACGCCCCTTCCCATTGCTTACTTTGTTCAGGATCCAGGTTCGAATTGCCGTAATAACCATGCAACTGTCCGAGATTAGGTGCTTTGTAAGATGTACCGTAGGACGCAATAAAGCGATAGCCTTCAATAAACTCCCATCCGGCGCTGGTCTGCCATGTGCCATGACGGCCAAACTCGGAGTTATCATCACTGCGCGCCGCACCTTCAAAGGTAAAGTCGCCCAGTTGCTGCAACCCGGTCAGGTAGAGACCCGTATTACGCTGATCGTAACCGTCCGTGACATACCCGGTGCCAGGCGTCGTGGTTTGCTTTTGCCAGTCAACGCCTGCGCCTACGTTACCGTGACCAAGCACCATACTGTTGGACCACTGAACATTATATTGCTTCATATCATCCAGTGTGGCCGAGGAGTCATAGCGGCCATAATCCGGATCATAGTTGTAATCTTTACTATGGCTATAGCTGGAAACCAGTTGTGACTGGATAAGTTCGCCATTAAAGCGCAGCCCGGCATCCCAGCTTTGGCTATAGAGCTGACGGGTATCCACTAACGGCGTCCCAGGATAATAATACGCGTCATAATCTGTTCGGTTATCATAGCCGTAGCCGCGAACAAACCCGCTCCATGTATCGGAAAAGTTATGTTCCAGCGCGCCATACAGCGTCTTACTTAAGAAACCGTCTTTGTCGGGCTGAGCCTGAGAGCCAGTGCTACCGTATGCGACAACATCAAAACCTTTGGTATAGGCATAATCGCCCATTAATGTGACGCGCGTATTTTCGCCAAGCTGTTGTTGGGTTGAGACATCGTAATTCTGATACCCATTGCTCCCCACACCGGCAGTGAGTTCCGTCCCCGGCTTTTCACGCGTGGTAATGATATTCACCACACCGCCAATCGCATCAGAACCATAAACTGCCGAACGCGGCCCACGAATGTATTCGATACGTTGCACTAACGAAACTGGGAACTGGCTAAGATCGGCTGCGCCGCTAACCCCTGCCAGGTTCAGACGCACGCCGTCAATCAACACCAGCACATGGCTGGCGTTGGTGCCGCGAATAGAAATAGACGAATTTTGTCCCATACCACCGTATTGCGCGATATCCACACCCGGCAGGCGACGAAGCACATCATTGACGGAAGTGGATTGCCAGCGATCGATATCCTGACGCGTAACAACGGTGATAGGGGCAAGTACAGCGCTACGAGGCTGCTGAAAACGGTTGGCAGTGACGACGAGAGTATCTGGGCTAGTGTCCTGCGCCCAACCCGAAAATGCTGTGACGGACAGTGCCGTGCACAGCAACGATTTTTTAATCATTGTAAAGCATCCACAATATAAGAAGGATGCCGCAGGTCCCACCGATAGTACGCGATGATGAAAACCAGATGCGACGTTAGCCGGCAGGTCTTCGGGCTTGGAGGCAACTTAAAGAGATGATGACTTCCCACGGCAAGCCGCAGTGTCTGCACCAGGTGCGATCATCTCCTACCTTCCTTACCGCTGCGCGTCAGCTCCAGATTCACACTGGATTCCCTTTTAACTCACAGGACCGGAAAACGGATGCTACAGTTTGTTACAACCTGGTGTCCAGACCGTGCATCACAATATCGGAAATCATCAATGACTGGACATCTGTTGAGCAATCCCTACAATCCCCGCGTACTTTTATTTTTCAGGACGCATCATGACCCCCGAACACCTTCCGACAGAACAGTACGACGCCCAGTTAGCTGAAAAAGTAGTGCGTCTGCAGAGCTTAATGACGCCATTTTATGCACAGGCTCCGGAAGTGTTTCGCTCGCCGGTCAGCCACTACCGTATGCGCGCGGAATTTCGTCTGTGGCATGACGGGGATGATCTGTACCACATCATGTTCGACAGCCAGACCAAAAGCCGTATCCGCGTCGACAGTTTCCCGGCGGCCAGCGAGCTTATCAACACGCTGATGACGGCAATGATCGACGGCGTTCGCAACAACCACGTCCTGCGCCACAAACTGTTCCAGATTGATTACCTCACTACCCTGAGCGATCAGGCGGTGGTATCGATGCTGTACCATAAAAAGCTGGATGATGAATGGCGTCAGGAAGCTGAAGCGCTGCGGGATGCGTTACGGGCGCAAAACCTGAACGTGCATCTGATTGGCCGGGCAACCAAAACCAAAATCGAGCTGGACCAGGATTACATTGACGAACGCTTGCCGGTTGCGGGTAAAGAGATTATCTACCGCCAGGTTGAGAACAGCTTCACCCAGCCGAATGCCGCCATGAATATTCAGATGCTGGAATGGGCGATTGATGTCACCAGGGGATCAAAAGGCGACCTGCTTGAGCTGTACTGCGGCAATGGCAATTTCTCGTTAGCCCTCGCACAAAACTTCAACCGCGTGCTGGCCACTGAAATCGCTAAACCGTCCGTGGCTGCTGCGCAATACAACATTGCGGCTAACCATATTGATAACGTACAAATTATCCGCATGGCGGCCGAAGAGTTTACTCAGGCGATGAACGGGGTTCGTGAGTTCAACCGTTTGCAGGGAATCGATCTGAAGAGTTACCAGTGTGAAACCATTTTCGTTGATCCACCGCGCAGCGGTCTGGACAGCGAAACAGAGAAAATGGTGCAGGCGTACCCGCGAATTCTGTACATCTCCTGTAACCCAGAGACATTGTGTAAGAACCTGGAAACGTTAAGCCAGACGCACAATGTTTCACGCCTGGCTCTGTTCGATCAGTTCCCGTATACGCACCATATGGAGTGCGGAGTATTACTGACCGCCAAGTAAATGATGTCCTGGCCGGGGGCGCTTCGCTTGCCCGGCCTACAAATATTACTCCACGATTTCCTGTCTACGGTTACGCACTTTAAAGCCGATCCAGAACACCAGAATCACCGACAGAACCGCTGGGAAGAAGTTTGAGCCAATATCCGGATATTCAGCGCGCACCACAGTGCTGTACAACAGAACGCCGAGAATAAAACAGGCGGCGGCCAGGCCCGGTAACCCCACAGGCATGGTGCGGTTTTGATAGCGTTGATGCAGACAATAAACCGTCAGCACCAGCGAAATAATTGGGAATACTGAGAATGGCACAATGGAGCTAAACAGCGCCGCAAATGTGCCATTGATCGATAAGCCAGCAACCAGCGCCAGCAGCAGCGTACCTTTATCTTGACCTGACTGTTTCATTGCTCGTCCTTCTCGTTACTCGGAGTGATGCGTCATCTTCTCTTGTTCACGGCGATACCAATAAAATGCGCCCTTCGCGATCATGCGCAGTTGCAATACCAGCCGTTCTTCCAGCTGTCGACGCTGCTCGGCGCCAACATCCAGTGCTTCTGCCCCGGCGCTGAACACAATGGTGACCATGGCTTCGGCCTGCGCTTCAGTAAACGCACGAGGCATATGGTTTTCGAGTTCAAGATAGTCCGCAAGTTCCGCAATGAAGTGCTGAATTTCACGAGCGACCGCTGCGCGAAACGCTGCGGAGGTTCCCGAACGCTCGCGCAATAATAAACGGAAGGCGTTGGGATTGTTGCCGATGAACTCCATAAATGTTGAGACCGAGGTGCGGATCACACTCCCGCCCTTCGCGATACGCTGACGCGCCTGACGCATCAACTGACGCAGCATCAAACCACTCTCATCCACCATCGTCAGGCCGAGTTCATCCACATCGCGGAAATGGCGATAAAACGAGGTTGGCGCAATGCCCGCTTCACGAGCGACTTCGCGTAAACTGAGGCTGGCAAAACTACGCTCAGCGCTGAGTTGACTAAATGCGGCTTCTACCAGCGAACGCCGGGTTTTTTCTTTTTGTTGCGCTCTAACGCCCATCACGATGTCTGAATCCTTCCACATACCTTGCTGGCACTATACCAGAGATTAGGCGGTTGGCATGGCTTTGTGAATGATTGTTTACGCGCAGTTTGTGCTTCGAGTTCGCAAAAAAGCACAACGATAATTGGGTTATCCCGACAACGATGTTACTATTCTGTTGCTTTTATGTATAAGAACAGGTAAGCCTGACCATGTCACATTCCTACGATTACGATGCAATAGTAATAGGTTCCGGTCCCGGCGGCGAAGGCGCTGCAATGGGTCTGGTTAAGCAAGGTGCGCGCGTCGCGGTGATTGAGCGCTATCATAACGTCGGCGGAGGCTGTACCCACTGGGGGACCATCCCGTCGAAAGCCCTCCGCCACGCCGTCAGCCGTATTATTGAATTCAATCAGAACCCACTTTACAGCGACCACTCCCGACTCCTTCGTTCTTCTTTCGCCGATATTCTCAACCACGCTGATAACGTTATTAATCAGCAAACGCGTATGCGGCAAGGATTTTACGAACGCAACCACTGTGAAATTTTGCAGGGAAATGCCCGTTTTGTTGATGAACACACACTCGCCCTTGAATGCCACGACGGCACGGTGGAAACGCTGACCGCGGATAAGTTCATCATCGCCTGTGGTTCACGCCCCTATCATCCGGTGGATGTCGACTTTTCCCATCCCCGGGTTTATGACAGCGACTCTATCCTGAGCCTGCACCATGAACCCCGCCATGTTTTGATTTATGGCGCGGGAGTAATTGGCTGCGAATATGCGTCGATCTTCCGTGGAATGGACGTCAAAGTCGATTTAATCAACACCCGCGATCGTCTGCTTGCGTTCCTCGATCAAGAGATGTCCGACTCGCTCTCTTACCACTTCTGGAACAGCGGTGTGGTCATTCGCCACAACGAAGAGTACGAGAAGATTGAAGGTTGCGATGACGGCGTCATCATGCATCTGAAATCCGGTAAGAAACTGAAAGCCGACTGCCTGTTGTACGCCAATGGCCGTACCGGTAATACCGATTCGCTGGCGCTGGAAAATATTGGGTTGAAAACCGACAGCCGCGGACAGTTGAAGGTCAACAGCATGTACCAGACGGCGCTGCCGCACGTGTATGCCGTAGGAGATGTGATCGGCTATCCGAGTCTGGCATCGGCGGCCTACGATCAGGGACGCATTGCCGCCCAGGCATTGGTAAAAGGCGAAGCTACCGCGCATCTGATCGAAGATATCCCGACCGGGATTTATACCATTCCGGAAATCAGCTCCGTCGGGAAAACCGAGCAGCAGCTCACGGCCATGAAAGTTCCATACGAGGTTGGCCGCGCCCAGTTTAAACATCTGGCACGTGCGCAAATCGTGGGTATGAGTGTCGGAACGCTGAAGATCCTGTTCCATCGCGAAACGAAAGAGATTCTGGGGATCCACTGCTTTGGGGAACGCGCGGCCGAAATTATTCACATCGGTCAGGCGATAATGGAGCAAAAAGGTGGTGGTAACACCATCGAATACTTCGTTAACACCACCTTTAACTACCCAACCATGGCGGAAGCCTATCGGGTAGCTGCGCTAAATGGCTTAAACCGCCTGTTTTAACGCACTGTCGAAATGGCCATCCATTGACCCACGGATGGCCTCTGCCAGCTGTTCATAACGGCTGCGCAGCGGCGAACCTGGACGATACACCAGGCCAATCGTACGGCGCGGTTCTGGCTTGATGCAGGGCAAATAGACAACGCCATCACGCTTACGCTCCGGCGGCACGGCCAGCGCAGGCAGTAAGGTAATACCGCTGCCTGCCGCCACCATGTTACGCAGCGTTTCCAGACTGGTTGCGCGGAAATGGGTATCCTCATCAGCACCCGCTTCAAAGCAGAAGCCCATCGCCTGATCGCGCAGGCAGTGGCCATCCTCTAGCATCAGCAGTTTCTCACCCGCCAGATCGGACATCGGCACACAGTCGCGGTTTGCCCATGGGTGATCTTCATAGATCGCCAGCAGCATAGGCTCATCAAATAACGGTACTTCGATGAACGCCTCACTCTCTTTCACCAGCGCCAGAATGACGCAGTCGAGCTTACCGCTATCCAGTTGCGCCAACAGCTGATGCGTCTGCGCCTCATGGAGATACATTTCCAGTTTTGGGAAGGTCTGGTGCAACATAGGAATAATATGCGGCAGCAGGTATGGCCCTACCGTTGGGATCAAACCAATATGCAGCGGTCCAGACATTGTCTCGCCTTGTTGGCTTGCCATCTCCTTGAGCACTTTGACCTCGCGCAGCACGGTGCGCGCCTGATCCACCAGCAGTAAACCTGCCTGAGTGAACAGCACTTTGCGACTCGTACGCTCCAGCAGCATGACGCCAAGCTCATCTTCCAGCTTGCGGATCTGTCCGCTCAGCGTTGGCTGACTAACGTGACAGGAGTCTGCCGCTCGTCGGAAGTGACGATGTTCGGCTAGCGCCACCAGGTATTCAAGATCACGAATATTCATTATTCATCCTCCATCGCCACGATAGTTCGTAGCGATAGGTAGAATAGCAACGAACGATTATCCCTATCAAGCTTTCTGTTTAATAATGCACCACAGAAACGGAACGGTACCCCTTTAACCCTTGAAGCTACTGTCCGTTTTGAGAGTTTCTCTCATACTCGAAATAACTAAAGCCAACGTGAACTTTTGCGGACCTTGAGTCCGCATTTTTTTTGCGCCCGGCGCGAATACATTCAAAAAAATATATACAAAATATAAATTACATATTCTCATCCGATTATTTAAATTAAAACCATATTAAATTAAAATAATCAAAAACATTTTGTATCATTTATATATTTGACGCCCTGTCAGGTTCATAAATAATAACCGCGCGATATTCAATATATGGCAAATCGCAAGAACACTCGTTTCTTCGCCACTCTAATTATTTAGAGTACATTCACCCATATTTTTCTAATATTTATCGAATGGAATCTTTTATGAAACTCAATACTATTTCGCGATATTTTCTCGCGGCAGGCCTGATGTCGTGCGCCGCAAACGCATTCGCTCTGGAAGCCTGGAGCGGTCAGGCAGGTGGAAACACCATTGAAGTTATTTTTGACAGTAAAGTTTATAGTAACCGCTGGTATGTAAATGCCGATAATTGCCCACAGGGCGCGTCCGCTGAAAACTGGGATAATCCGTGGGGTTATGTGCGCGATGCCACAAAAGCGGAAATAGACCAATACGGCAACCCAACGACCTGTGATGCGGGCAGCGCCACGCCGGTCGCCCACGACGCCTTCAGCGCCGAAAAAGATTATGCCGAAGATGATATTGTCGTTTATAAGGATGTGACATATGAAGCGGCAATCCCTGTTCCGGCTTATTCCTTTACCCCAGGTGCCGACAATCCGTGGAAACTCTATACGCCAGTCCCCGACTGGCGTTCCAGCCAGGTTTACAACAAAGGGGATGAGGTCAAAGTTGACGGCCAGTCTTATGAAGCACTGTACTATACCGTTGGCGAAAATCCTTCCATTGCAGGTAACCAGAACCCGACCGGCACCAATGGCCGCCCGTGGAAACCGTTAGGCCCAACGGTCGAATTCACCCAGGAACAATTTAGGAATGCCCCTCAGCTCAACTCCATTGCGCTTTACGAACCCGGCAAACTGGTGTACTACAAGGGAATGCCTTTTGTCGCTCAGACGAAAGTCAAAGGCGTTATGCCGTATGATAAAAACCCATGGGCAATTTATACCAACTGGACTGGCACCAAAGAGCGCGTAGGGACGCCGAAGAATCCGTGGCCTGCCCACGTTTATGCACCATACGTTGACTTTAGCCTGAACAGCATTCCGGATCTGGCGAAACTGGCGAAAGAGCAAAACATTACCCACTTCACCATGGCGTTTGTCGTCGCGAAAAGTGGCGAGCAGTGCATCCCAACCTGGGGTACGGCCTATAATCTGCAGGATTACTCACAGTACAGTAAAATAAAAGCGCTGCGTGAAGCCGGTGGCGATGTGATGGTTTCCATTGGCGGAGCGAATAACTCCCCGCTGGCGGCTGCCTGTAAAAATGTGAAAGACCTGCAAAAACTCTACTACGACATTGTTGATAACCTGAACCTGAACGTGCTGGATTTTGACATCGAAGGCACATGGGTGGCCGATCAGGATTCCATCGATCGCCGCAACCAGGCAGTAAAAGAGGTTCAGGCTCAGTGGAAAGAGGAAGGTCGCAAAGTCGGTATCTGGTACACCCTGCCGATTCTGCCGACCGGTCTGACGGCTGAAGGTCTGTATGTGCTGGAAAATGCGCGCCATGTCGGCGTTGAGCTGGCTGGTATTAACGTAATGACCATGGACTACGGTAATGCCGTCTGCCAGTCAGACGGTACCGAAGGGCAGAACATCCACGGTAAATGCGCCACGTCCGCCATCGACAACATGTTCACCCAGTTGAAAAAAATCTGGCCAGAGAAATCTGACAAAGAGATCAACGCCATGATGGGCACCACCCCGATGATCGGTTACAACGATGTACAGGGCGAAGTGTTCTATCTGTCCGATGCGAAACTGGTGATGGACGACGCGAAAAAACGCAACCTCGGCATGATTGGCGCGTGGTCGATGACGCGCGATCAGCCGGGCGTGGCGAAGCAGGTCAGCCCGGAACACAGCGGCATGACCGCACAGCAGGCACCGATGTACGCATACAGCCAGGTATTTGCGCCGTTTACGCATGATAATTCCGCAGATGAAGCGTCTACCGATCTTGCCGGTGATGTGAAAGCGGTTTATATCGATGTTTTTGATGGTCAGCAGCGCATCAATGTAAATTTCGATACCAGCAAGCTGAGCGGCAGTAACAGTTACTCGGTAGATGTGGATGGTAAATATGCCTTCTCTACCTCTGGCAACAGTGTCTACTACAGCTACCGTTCTAACTACGGTACGCAAAGCACGGTACGGACCGGTGGCATGTCCTACATGTTAGCGCCAGGAAAAGTGATCACCGTTAAACGTACCAATCCGAATCCTGAAGTCCTGGCACAGCTCACTGTGACGAGGGATATGCAGGAAGGTAACAATCCGGTCAAGGATGCCGGTGAAGTGAAATCGTTGACGGTTAAAAAAATCAACGGCGTACCGAATGTGGTTGTTGATTTTGACGCCAAAGCGCTGGGCTGGAAAGCAGCGAACGGTTCTGCGTGGGTCGTGAAAGTGATGGGCGACGCGAAAAACGGTAACTACATCTTCAGTTGTGACAACGGTAAATGCTATTACAGCTCTGTCAAAGCAGCAGGAGATATCACCACGGTAACGTCTGATGAAAGAGACATCTCCGAAGGTGAAACCATTGTCGTTGAACGTGTTACACCGAATCCGGCAACCGTCGCCAAACTGGTTGTTACGAAAGATATGCTGAAATAATCCTTTTCGCATAAAGTCAGAACCCCGTCAGCTCACAGCGACGGGGTTCTTTTTTTTACACCAGCCGCGCCTTCGCGTAGTCGATCGCCTGCGCCACCTGCTGTGGCGACACGCCGCCTTTCGCCGCACGTTTATCCAGGCACGATTGCAACGAGAGGATCGGATAAACGTCATCGCCAATCACCTGACTGAACTTTTGTAAGTCAGCAAGCGACAGCGCTTCCAGCGGTTTGCCCTGACGAATCGCCTCGACCACCGTCTCACCCACAATATGGTGTGCTTCGCGGAACGGGACGCCTTTTGCTACCAGATAATCCGCCAACTCGGTGGCGTTAGCATAACCCTGCTGCGCCGCTTCCTGACAACGCGGACGTTTCACCTGAATGCCATCCAGCACCAGCGCAGCCATATGCAGACAGTCCAGCCAGGTGTCGAGCGCATCGAACAGCCCTTCTTTGTCTTCCTGCATATCTTTATTGTATGCCAACGGGAGACCTTTTAAGGTCATCATCATGCCGGTCAGCGCACCCTGCACGCGACCGCATTTGCCACGGATCAGCTCCAGCGCATCCGGGTTTTTCTTCTGCGGCATCAGAGATGAACCCGAAGTTACACGATCGGACAGCTCGACAAAGCCCGCTTCGCCGGTATTAAAGAAAATCAGGTCTTCAGCAAAACGCGACAGGTGCACCATGCCGATAGAAGCGTTGGAGAGTAACTCCAACACGTGGTCACGGTCAGAAACACTGTCCAGACTGTTACGCGTCGCCGAGGCAAAGCCCAGCCAACCGGCCAGTTGCTCGCGATCGATTTCATACGCCGTACCCGCCAGCGCGCCGCAGCCCAGTGGACTGACGTCCAGACGCTTGAGCGAATCCTGCAGACGGCTCTCGTCACGCGCCAACATTTCGACATAGGCCAGACACCAATGAGCAAACGTCACCGGCTGCGCACGTTGCAGGTGGGTGTAACCCGGCATAACGGCGTCCTGGTTATTCTCTGCCGTCACCACCAGCGCACTTTGCAGTTGACGGTTGGCCGACAGTAATTCAATAACCATGTCTTTACACCACAGTTTAAGATCGGTCGCGACCTGGTCATTACGGCTACGTCCGGTATGCAGTTTTTTACCAAGCTGGCCGACTTTATCAATCAGCTTACCTTCCACCCAGCTATGAATATCTTCGGCATCGCTTTGCAGGATCTGCTGCGGATTAACGCGAACCTCTTCCAACAGAGTGTTCAGCGCCTCTTCCAATTGCAGTTGTTCATCGGCAGTCAGTACGCCGACCGTTACCAGCGCTTTAGACCAGGCCACAGAGCCGACAATATCCTGTTCTGCCAGGCGGTAGTCAAAACGCAACGAGTCGTTGAACTGTTTGAACCGCTGATCTGCTGCCTGTGTAAAACGCCCACCCCAAAGTGCCATAACTTGCTTCCTTAATATCTTGAATTTCAACGCCGGATGGCGCTTAGCTTATCCGGCGTACAGGTTCGGTTCACGTAGGCCCGATAAGGCGTAACCGCCATCGGGTACAAAATAGTTTACGCTAAAATCCGCGTGCCAATTGGCATGCCGTTAAACAGCGCCGGAAGTTGCTCGGCATGACGCCAGGAGGCAATATCCACAGGGCGACCCAGCGTGCGCGCGGCATCCAGCGCCGCATTGACCTTCACGATCATGCCGTCAGTAATAATACCTTGTTCAATCAGTTGTTCCGCTTTCGCGGCGGTCATTTCGGCAATACGCTGGCCTTTTCCATCCAGAATACCGCTTACGTCAGAGAGCAGGATCAGATCCGCACCCAGCGTTGCCGCCAGCGCCGTTGCCGCCTGATCGGCATTAACGTTCATCAGCAGTCCGTCTTCAGTAACGCCAATGGAGCTAACTACCGGCAGAAAACCGCCTTCCAGCAGTGTGTTAATCAGCTTAGGCGAACCCGGCTGCGCCAGTCCAACATGACCCAGCGCTTTATCGAGCGGCGTCACTTTTACGCTATCGCCATCACCAAGATACAGACCCACGGATGCGATGTGATGCTTTTTCGCCCAGGCCAGTAAGGTTTTATTCGCTGTTCCCGCCAGGGCGCCGGTAATAATGTCAATTTGATCGGCTGGCGTGACGCGCAGACCATTTTTCTTTTTCACCGGCAGGTTCAGTTGCTTCATAAGATCGTCAACCACGCAGCCGCCACCGTGCACAATGACCAGCGGTCGCTGATGCGACTCACGATAATTCACCAGTGCGGTAAACAGACGCTCCAGCGCCTCTTCGCTATCCAGTAAAACGCCGCCCAGCTTGATAATTAATGGATTCATCGTTGCACCCTTAAATAAGAGACTGCGTTTCAGCAAAGCCAAAACGAATATTTGCGCACTGCATCGCCTGTGCCGCCGCGCCTTTCAATAAGTTGTCTTCAGTTGCCACCACGATCAGGTGCTCACCCTGTACGGCAAACCCGATATCACAGAACGGTAAGCCAACCACGTTCTTCAGCGCCGGAACGCCTTTGTCATACAGACGCACCAGTGGCTTATCGCCATACGCCTGTTGCAACGTTTGAGCCACCTGCGCATGGGTTACGCCCGCTTGCAAACGGCAGGTGATGGTTTCCAGAATTCCGCGCGGGAAGTTGCCCAGATGCGGGGTGAAGATCACCTCCGCACCAAGGTGAGTAGCGATTTCCGGCTGATGGCGATGGGTAAACACGCCATACGGCTGCAGGCTCACCTCACAAAAGCTGTTGGAAATAGCCGCCTTACGTCCCGCGCCGCTCACGCCGCTGGTGGCGTTAATTACCGGCCACTGGCTGAGATCCAGCAGCCCGGCATCAATCAGTGGTTTCAGCGACAGCTGCGCCGCCGTCGGGTAGCAACCCGGCACGGCAATCAGATTCGCGTCTTTCAGTTGGTCTGCGCTCCACTCCGCCAGTCCATAAACCGCCTGCTCCAGCAGGTCGGGATGCTGATGGGTAAAGCCGTAATATTTTTCATAGAACGCGCCGTCGTTTACGCGAAACGCGCCCGAGAGGTCAAACACCACGCATCCGGCCTGCAAAAACTGCGGGGCCAGGTCATGGCTCACCTCATGTGCCGTTGCGAGGAACACAACGTCCACCCCTGCGCTAAACTCGCTGATATCTGACATTGGCTGTAACGGTAAATCGACAATGCCTTTCAACTGCGGATGCAAATCGGAGATTAATTTTCCTGCATCATTGCTTTGCGCTGAGACGGTCAAAGCGGTTATGGTCATATCAGGATGGCGATTTACATAGGTCACAAGCTCTGCGCCGGCATAGCCACTGGCGCCCACAATCAGCGTATTCAACATCGGGGCTGCTCACCTTCTTAGATTCTGTTGCCAGATATAAGCCTTTATCACCTCACCTTACACTTGGTGGGTTTTATTACGCTCAACGTTAATGTATTTTTATTCACAAATACTGCATGAATATTGATACTATCATGACCCGAGGTGTGTCAACAATGAAAAACAATTTACCGCCATTTATCGAGATATACCGCGCTCTGATTGCCATGCCATCGATTAGCGCCACCGAAGAAGCGCTCGACCAAAGTAATGCAGGTTTAATCACTCTGCTGGCGGGCTGGTTCAAAGATTTAGGCTTTAATGTGGAGGTCCAGCCGGTTCCCGACACGCGCAATAAATTCAATATGCTGGCAAGCATTGGACAGGGAGCCGGTGGTTTGTTGTTGGCGGGCCATACCGATACCGTCCCCTTTGACGACGGACGCTGGACGCGCGATCCGTTCACCCTGACCGAGCATGACAATAAGCTCTACGGTTTGGGTACGGCAGATATGAAAGGCTTCTTCGCCTTTATCCTCGACGCGCTGCGTGACGTCGACGTCACTCAACTGAAAAAGCCCCTGTACATTCTGGCCACTGCCGATGAAGAGACCAGCATGGCGGGAGCGCGTTATTTCTCTGAAACCACCGCTTTACGCCCGGACTGCGCGATCATTGGCGAACCCACTTCTTTGCAACCTGTCCGCGCGCACAAAGGTCATATCTCTAATGCGATTCGCATTTTGGGACAATCGGGTCACTCGAGCGATCCGGCTCGTGGCGTGAATGCCATTGAACTGATGCATGATGCCATCGGCCATATCATGAATCTGCGCGATGACCTGAAAGAGCGCTATCACCATGATGCTTTTACCGTCCCGTATCCGACGTTAAATTTGGGTCACATCCACGGCGGCGACGCTGCTAACCGAATCTGCGCCTGCTGCGAGCTGCATATGGATATTCGCCCACTGCCCGGCATGACGCTTAACGATCTCAATGGCTTACTTAACGACGCGCTGGCCCCGGTCAGCGAGCGCTGGCCGGGTCGCCTGACGGTGTCGGAGCTGCATCCGCCAATTCCAGGCTATGAGTGCCCACCGGATCATCAACTGGTACAAGTGGTTGAGAAACTGCTGGGCGCACAGACTGAGGTGGTGAACTACTGCACCGAAGCGCCGTTTATCCAGACGCTTTGCCCGACGCTGGTGTTAGGGCCTGGCTCCATTAATCAGGCGCATCAGCCGGATGAGTATCTGGAAACTCGTTTTATTAAGCCAACCCGCGAATTGATCACCCAGGTTGTGCATCATTTCTGCTGGCATTAACCGCTTATCGCCTCGCTAACCCTTTAGTGGTAAGCGAGGTAATTTATTAACATTTCCATAAGCAAAGCTTATTTGATTCGATGTGAATTAAATAACGTAAATTCCCGTCATTTTTTCGTTTGCTGAACCGATTTCGCAGCAATTGACGTCACGACTTTTACGTGGCTTTATAAAAGACGGCTAACATACAAAGTCCGAGAGATTTCGTGTCACAGCAAGGCGGCAAGCGAGCTCATACAAGGAGCTTACATAAGTAAGTGACCAGATGGGCAAGCGCAGCCAACGCCGATGTCGCGCGAAAGATACAGGACGCATAAATTAAAGATGGGGTGTCTGGGTTAATATGAACGAACAATATTCCGCGTTGCGTAGTAATGTCAGTATGCTCGGCAAAGTGCTGGGGGAGACCATCAAGGATGCGCTGGGAGAGAACATTCTTGACCGCGTAGAAACAATCCGTAAGTTGTCCAAATCATCCCGCGCCGGCAATGAAGTCAATCGCCAGGAGCTGCTCACTACGCTGCAAAACCTGTCTAACGACGAGCTGCTGCCGGTTGCCCGCGCGTTTAGCCAGTTTCTGAACCTGGCCAACACCGCCGAGCAGTACCACAGCATTTCGCCAAAAGGCGAAGCAGCCAGCAACCCGGAAGTGATTGCTCGCACTCTGCGTAAACTGAAAGAGCAGCCCAACCTCGATGAAGCCACCATCAAAAAAGCCGTCGAATCTCTCTCCCTGGAGCTGGTTCTCACCGCCCACCCGACCGAGATCACCCGCCGTACGCTGATCCATAAAATGGGTGAAGTGAACGCCTGTCTCAAGCAACTTGATAACAAAGACCTCGTCGATTACGAGCGCCATCAGCTGATGCGCCGTCTGCGCCAGTTGATTGCCCAGTCCTGGCATACGGATGAAATCCGCAAGCTGCGCCCAAGCCCGGTTGATGAAGCCAAATGGGGCTTCGCGGTGGTTGAAAATAGCCTGTGGGAAGGCGTACCAAATTATCTGCGCGAGCTGAACGAACAACTGGAAGAGCATCTGGGCTATAAGCTGCCCGTTGATTTTGTCCCGGTTCGCTTTACCTCCTGGATGGGCGGCGACCGCGATGGCAACCCGAACGTAACGGCGGATATCACCCGTCACGTGCTGCTACTCAGCCGCTGGAAAGCGACCGATCTGTTCCTGAAAGACATTCAGTTTCTGATTTCTGAGCTGTCGATGGTGGATGCCACACCGGAACTGTTGGCGCTGGTGGGCGAAGAAGGCGCAGCAGAACCTTATCGTTATCTGATGAAAACCCTGCGTTCACGTCTGATGGCAACCCAGGCCTGGCTGGAAGCCCGTCTGAAAGGCGAGAAATTACCGAAACCTGCGGGACTTCTCACCCAAAACGAACAGCTCTGGGACCCGCTATATGCGTGCTATCAGTCTCTGCAGGCCTGTGGCATGGGCATTATCGCCAATGGCGAATTGCTCGACACCCTACGCCGCGTGAAATGTTTCGGCGTACCGCTGGTACGTATTGATATTCGTCAGGAAAGCACCCGTCACACTGAAGCCCTTGGCGAACTGACCCGTTATCTGGGCATTGGCGACTACGAAAACTGGTCGGAAGCGGATAAACAGGCTTTCCTGATCCGCGAGCTGAACTCCAAGCGTCCGCTGCTCCCGCGTAACTGGGAGCCGAGCAACGACACCCGCGAAGTGCTCGACACCTGCCGGGTCATTGCCGAAGCCCCGTATGGCTCTATTGCTGCCTATGTTATCTCAATGGCGAAAACACCATCGGATGTACTGGCCGTACATCTGCTACTGAAAGAAGCCGGTATCGGTTTTGCTATGCCGGTTGCCCCGCTGTTTGAAACGCTGGACGACCTCAACAACGCCGATGACGTCATGTCTCAGCTCCTGAACATTGACTGGTACCGTGGCTTTATTCAGGGCAAACAGATGGTCATGATTGGCTACTCTGACTCCGCAAAAGATGCAGGCGTGATGGCGGCCTCCTGGGCGCAATATCAGGCGCAGGACGCGTTGATCAAAACCTGCGAAAAAGCCGGTATCGAACTGACGCTGTTCCACGGTCGCGGTGGCTCCATTGGTCGCGGTGGCGCGCCTGCGCATGCGGCGCTGCTCTCTCAACCACCCGGCAGCCTGAAAGGCGGTCTGCGCGTGACAGAACAAGGGGAGATGATCCGCTTTAAGTACGGCCTGCCGGAAGTGACCATCAGCAGCCTGTCGCTGTATACCGCAGCAATTCTGGAAGCCAACCTGTTACCGCCGCCAGAGCCGAAAGATAACTGGCGTCATATCATGGATGAGCTTTCCGATATTTCCTGTGAGCTCTATCGTGGATATGTGCGTGAAAACAAAGACTTCGTCCCCTACTTCCGCTCCGCAACGCCAGAGCAGGAACTGGGTAAATTACCGCTCGGTTCACGTCCGGCAAAACGTCGCCCAACCGGCGGGGTAGAGTCTCTGCGCGCCATTCCGTGGATCTTTGCCTGGACGCAGAACCGCCTGATGCTCCCGGCGTGGCTGGGTGCAGGCACCGCACTGCAAAAAGTGGTTGAAGACGGTAAGCAAAGCGAACTCGAAGCAATGTGCCGCGACTGGCCATTCTTCTCCACACGCCTTGGCATGCTGGAAATGGTTTTCGCCAAAGCAGACCTGTGGCTGGCAGAATACTACGATCAGCGCCTGGTCAAAAAAGAGCTG
>NZ_SZWS01000045.1:128182-128436 GCF_005281245.1 Citrobacter sp. wls826 | reverse complement strand
GCGCCTGGAAGCCGATATCGATGTCGTGTTGGCGATTGCCAACGACTCACATTTGATGGCCGACCTGCCGTGGATTGCCGAGTCCATTCAGTTAAGAAATATTTATACTGACCCGCTGAATGTCTTACAGGCTGAGCTGTTACACCGCTCACGCCTGGCGGAAGAGCAAGGCAATGCACCAGATCCGCGCGTTGAACAAGCGCTGATGGTGACAATCGCTGGTGTCGCAGCCGGCATGCGTAATACAGGCTAAC
>NZ_SZWS01000045.1:126210-128124 GCF_005281245.1 Citrobacter sp. wls826 | reverse complement strand
CTCGTCGCCTTCGTGCTATTGTATGAAGGCGACAACAAAAACTGCTGTCATAACCGCTTCTTTTTCAATATATTCCCGCCTGAATATATTCACATTGTGAATATATCAACAGCAAAACACGATCCTAAGATCGTGATGCTTAAGTTCCTCTTAATATTAAGTCGCTACTCTTGGCGCTACGATTAAAGACAGGCTCACATTATGCAATCCTTACAACTCCAGTCTAAACCTAAATTTAGCTGGAAAGCCCTGGGTTGGGCGCTCCTCTATTTTTGGTTTTTTTCCACTTTACTCCAGGTCGTTATTTGTTTAACCGGATATAGCGGAACTAATGGATTACGCGACTCCTTGCTATTCAGTTCGCTGTGGTTAATCCCGGTATTTTTATTTCCAAACCGTATCCGTATTATTGCTGCCGTCATTGGCATGGTGCTATGGGCGGCCTCGCTGGCTGCTCTGAGCTATTACGTCATCTACGGACAAGAGTTCTCGCAAAGCGTTCTGTATGTGATGTTTGAAACCAATGCGAACGAAGCCAGCGAATATCTCAGCCAGTATTTCAGCCTAAAAATTGTTCTTATCGCCCTGGCCTATACGGCTATCGCTATTCTGCTGTGGACGCGTCTGCGCCCTGTTCATATTCCATCGCCCTGGCGCTATCTGGTGTCGTTTGCGTTGTTATACGGTTTGATTCTGCATCCGATAGCCGTTAACACTTTCATCAAACACAAGCCGTTTGAAAAAACGTTGAATGGTCTCGCCTCACGTATGGAGCCCGCCGCACCGTGGCAATTCATCTCCGGGTATTATCAGTACCGTCAGCAGTTGACCTCACTCAATAGCCTGCTGAATGAGAACAATGCCCTGCCGCCGCTGGCTAACTTCAAAGATAACTCCGGCGATGCCCCACGTACGCTGGTGCTGGTCATTGGCGAGTCAACGCAGCGTGGTCGCATGAGCCTGTATGGTTACCCGCGCGAAACGACGCCAGAACTGGATGCATTGCATAAATCCGATCCTAACTTCACCGTATTCAATAATGTCGTGACCTCACGTCCGTACACCATTGAAATCCTGCAGCAGGCGCTGACCTTCGCCAACGAGAAGAATCCGGACCTGTACCTGACTCAACCGTCTCTGATGAATATGATGAAACAGGCAGGTTATAAAACCTTCTGGATCACCAATCAGCAGACGATGACGGCTCGCAACACCATGCTGACCGTGTTCTCTAAGCAGACGGATAAGCAGTTTTATATGAATCAGCAGCGTACGCAAAGTGCGCGCGAATATGACAGCAACGTGCTGGCGCCATTTAAAGAAGTATTGGCCGACCCGGCACCGAAAAAGTTCATCATCGTGCACCTGCTGGGTACGCATATTAAGTACAAATTCCGCTATCCGGATGGTCAGGGTAAATTCGATAACAATGTCGACAACGTTCCCCCCGGCCTGGATGATGATGAGCTGGAAGCATACAACGATTACGACAGCGCGAATGTCTACAATGACCATATCATTGCGAGTCTGATCAAAGACTATAAAGCGACCGATCCGAACGGCTTCCTGCTCTACTTCTCCGATCACGGGGAGGAGGTATACGATACGCCACCGCATAAAACGCAGGGTCGTAATGAAGACAACCCGACGCGCCATATGTATACGGTACCGTTCCTGCTGTGGACCTCTGAAAAATGGCAGGCTGCACACCCGCGTGACTTCTCACAGGATGTGAATCGTAAATACAGCAGTTCAGAGCTTATCCACACCTGGTCTGATTTAGCGGGATTCACCTACGACGGTTTCGATCCGACCCGATCCATTACCAGCCCGCAGTTCAAAGAGACGACCCGCTGGATTGGCAATCCGTACAAAAAGAATGCCCTGATTGATTACGATAGCCTGCCGTACGGC
>NZ_SZWS01000045.1:116882-126148 GCF_005281245.1 Citrobacter sp. wls826 | reverse complement strand
CCACTCTTAAAGAGTGGCCTTTTTTTATGATGGCGGTTACTGTTTCCCCTGTCTGCTGCCTGCAAGGGATTAACATGTATCACGACGTCAGCCATCTTCTCTCCCGCCTGATTAACGGCCCCACGCCGCTGCGCCAGGTTTATTTTGCCAGCACCAGTAGCTCAACGCCGGAGCTGGCGTATCAGGTCGATTTTCCCCGGCTGGAAATTGTGCTGGAAGGTGAGTTCACCGATAACGGAGTTGCTGGCGCATCCGCGACGTTACTGCCTTGCGATGTGATATTCGTTCCGGCTGGCGGCTGGAACTTTCCGCAGTGGCTCACACCGGTCACCACGCTCAGCATTCTGTTCGGCAAACAGCAACTGGGTTTCAGCATCGTCCAGTGGGACGGCAAGCAATATCATAATCTTACCCGACAGCACGTCGCGCGGCGTGGGCCACGAATTGGCTCTTTCCTGCTGCAAACGCTCAATGAAATGCAGATGCAACCGCAGGAGCAACAAACCGCCAGGCTAATCGTTGCGAGCTTACTGAGCCACTGCCGCGATCTGCTGGGCAGCCAGATCCAGACCGCATCACGCAGTCAGGCGCTTTTCGAAGCCATTCGCGACTATATTGATGAACGCTACGCTTCGCCGCTCACCCGAGAATCCGTCGCGCAGGCGTTTTACATCTCACCCAATTACCTCTCCCACCTGTTTCAAAAAACGGGCGCTATCGGGTTTAACGAATACCTGAATCACACGCGACTGGAACACGCGAAAACGCTGCTGAAGGGTTATGAGCTGAAGATCAAAGAAGTGGCGCATACCTGTGGGTTTGTTGACAGCAACTATTTCTGCCGCCTGTTTCGCAAAAATACCGAACGTTCGCCGTCAGAATATCGTCGGCAATACCACAGCCAGCTGACGGAGATAAAAGCTAATCCAAAGTAAGATGTGTGTGCTGTGGTGCAGAAAGCAGCTTTCGCACGGCGCTCATCACCCGCTGCGGCTCACGCAGAAATGCGCTAATGCCCGACTGGACGTATCGGCTCTGCGTAAATCGCTCTGCTCCTGCCAGTTCAATATCGGTAATGAGCAACACCGCATCAGCGCGGTTAATATCCTCTTCCGTCAGGCGATTTTCGGTACCCAACGCGCCCTGAGTTTCAATCTTGATGCTCCATTTCTCCTGCTGGCAGAGTTTCTCCAGTCGTTCAGCGGCCATATAAGTATGGGCCACGCCGCTTACGCACGCGGTGACAGCAACCAGATATCGTACAGGTGCGATGGCCATACTATCCTCCTACTGTTACCTGAAATCCGGCGCATTCTGCCATCTTACGTATAAAATCTATCTCTTGCGCCGACGGGACGGGCACTTCTTTCATCGACCAGGGTAATCCGAGCAGGTTGTATTTCGGTTCGCCATATTGATGAAACGGTAGCAGGTGTACCTGCTTTATGCCTAATGATGACAACAGCGTCAACGCCTGCTGCGTGTTCTCTACATTCATCGTAAAGCCCGGAATCAGCGGCAGGCGAGGAATGACATTAACCCCTTCAGCGACCATTAGTCGTAAATTCGCCAGCACGCGCGGCAGGTTCATATTAATGGTCTCACGCGCCAAATGGACATCCATAATTTTGAGGTCAAACAGCACCTCATCGCACTCTCTTGCCAGCGATAACAAACGACTGGCTGGCGCATCGCCAGCCGTTTCAATCGCGCAGCGAACATCCCAGCGCCGCAGACGTTGCAGGAATCGTACGGCAAAGGGCGCTTGCATCAGCACTTCACCACCGGAAAGCGTCACCCCTCCGCCAGAGGTGCGAAAGAAAATATCATCTTTCATCACTTCACGTTCCAGCTCGTCCAGCGAGATATCACGACCGATACGTTCAAACGCCCCGGAGGGACACTCATCAGCATCGCGTAGACAGGGTGTACAGTGCAGGCATTTACTCTCCCGCCGTACTGTTTCAATACGTGGGGAGAGAGATTCAGGGTTGGCGCACCACGGGCAGGTATGCGGACAACCTTTAAAAAAGACTACCGTACGAATACCCCGTCCATCATTCAGTGAGTAACGCTGAATATTAAATATACGCGCGACGTCCTCGCCACGTGGGTCAATAACCTCACAGCTGATGCGCGGTGCGGCGAATGATGTCATCCTGGATCTCCTTCGACAGCTCGACAAAGAAGGCGCTGTAACCCGCCACGCGCACCACCAGCCCGGCGAAATCCTGTGGGCGCTGCTGCGCCTCTCGCAATGTGTCGGCATTCACCACGTTAAACTGGATGTGCTGGAGCTTGAGCTGGGTAAATGCCCGCAGAAAATCCGCCAGCTTGCGTAAACCAGCCTCACCTTCCAGTGTGGCTGGCGTAAACTTCACGTTCAGCAAAGTCCCATTGGAAAGCAATGTGTTATCCAGCTTGCTGACCGATTTCAATACCGCCGTCGGCCCTTGCATATCCTGCCCCAGCATCGGCGACAGCCCCCCGTCCGCCAACTGTTCCCCGGCGAAGCGACCATCTGGTGTCGCTCCGACGACCGAACCCAGCGGCACGTGCGCAGAGACAGTATATGAACCCGGTGTAAATTGCCCGCCGCGTGGATTCTGGTATTTCTCTACCTCTTTGCAGTAATGACGCAGCAGTTCGGCGCTGATGTTATCTACATCATCAATATCGTTGCCGTATTTTTCGAAGCGGTTAATCAGCCGGGCGCGAATTTTCTCGCCTTCCGGGGTAGCAAAGTTGTCTTTTAGCACCGACAAAAGTTCGTCAAAAGTTAAGCGCTGTTGTTCAAATACCAGTCCATTGAGCGCATGCAGCGAATCGCTCAGGTTCGCAATACCGATCCCCTGTACGCCGGAGAAGTTATAACGCGCGCCGCCGTCGGTAATATCACACCCTTTATCCAGGCAATCGCTAATAAACGAGGAGAGCAGCGGCACCGGCGCCCAGTCGCGATGACCGATATCGCAGATATTACTGCCTTCGACCATCAACGTAATGTAGTGGCTGATTTTGGCACGAATATGCTTCAACAGGTCTTCGTACGTCAGCGCGCGATTGCCTTCGTTCTCATGCAGGCAGATTTCCATTACTTTCAGCAGATTAAACATGGCGATGTCGTGCAAACCGTATGTTCTGCCAGGAATAGACAGCTCGACACAGCCGACTACCGCGTAATCTCGCGCATCTTCCAGCGAGACGCCACGGTTAAGAAATGCGGGCACCACCACTTCATCATTAAAGATTTGCGGGATGCCGGTCCCGAGGCGAATGGTCTGTGCCGTTTTCATCAGGAACGGCGTATCGATCAACGCGTTCGTGCGCACACCGAGATTTGGTTGCGGCAGTTGTACGCTCTGATAAGCATCAAGGCAGAGAAACGACAGTACGTTTACCGCACTACGACCATTCTCCGTCAATCCCCCAAGCAGTGCGGTGTAACCCGTTGGGAAGCCAGCGAAATAGCGCGCGCTGCTGGTGGATCGCAGCAGTACGATGTCATTGCATTTCACCCATAGCGATTCGAGGATTTCTTTTAAGAATGCAGGATCTTCCCCCTGCGTCAGCGAGGTTTGATAAAACGGCAGCATATACTGGTCGAAGCGTCCGAGTGAGAGCGAACTGGCGTTGGACTCATATTGCAAAATAATGTTCATGTACCAGAACAGCTGACATGCTTGCCAGAAGGTTTGCGGCTTATGCCGGGCGTTATGCCGGGAGTTTTCCGCAATCGTCAGCAATTCCTGACGTCGCTGCGCATCCGGGCAGTTTTCCGCCATTTGTTCTGCCAGCAGGGCGTAACGCAGAATGTGGCTTTGCGAAGCCTCAAGCAGCAACAGAGCAGCCTGATAAAAGTGGTTATCCGGCTGCTGCAGACAATGCGCCCGCATCTGCGCTACCAGTTCGCCAAGTCCGAGATTCAACAGGCGTGGATAATCAATAATGATATGCCCCTGACCTTTATCCGTCTGGTTAACGCTAAAAATCTGCGTACGGACAGCGGCTTTTACCTCATCGGTCATCTGACCGTTGATGAAATCTTTCATCGACCGCTTTTCCCAGTACGGATACAGCACATCGCGATAGAGATGTTTATCCTCTTCGCTGATGTCAAAACGGTCCTGCGGACGGGTTGGAAACTGCTCCAGCTCGTTGAGCAGCCAGTAAGGATCCATTTCCGGTGACATTATGCCCGCCCGCGGTTTAACGGTACGGTTCCCGGCTATCAGTTCCTCATCACGAATCGATATTTCAACGTGCTCAAGAATATATGCGGTGGCTTTCGCCCGCCGCAGAATAACCGGCTCTCCCTCCGTCTGCTGGTGGCTGGCGGTATATAGCAGCGCACGCTCAAGCGAAATTTCGCGGTTATTCTGAAACAGAGCGTTTTTTAAACGTTGGATACGGTTAGTCATGAGGAACTCCTGTAGAAAAACTGATGCCAGATGGCGCTGTGCTTATCTGGCCTACGTATCAGTAGGCCGGATAAGTCGCCCCCCCTCCGGCAAACAAACCGTTATGCGGTTTGCGCAAGGTGTGCACCAATCTTGTTCATGATGGCGTCGGCACGTTTCACTGCATCGCTGATGTTGACACGAACGATAGTTTTGCCCGCAAAACGCTCTTCAAACTTAATACCAATGTCTTTGGTCAGAATCACCATGTCGGCTTCTGCCACATCCGCCGCGGTCAGTTCGTTTTCCAGACCGATCGACCCCTGAGTCTCAACCTTTACTTCCCACCCCTTGGCTTTAGCGGCGCTTTCCAGCGCTTCGGCGGCCATATAGGTGTGGGCAACGCCAGAAGGACATGCAGTTACTGCAATAATCTTGGTCATGACTCATTCCTCGCTTAATTCATTTCAAAATCTAAATCCAGGTCGTCTTCTTTCTGGTCGACCTGAGACATTTTTTTCCGCGCCAGACTTTTCAGTACGTTAACGCACACTGCGGTCACTACAGCCCCCACGGCAACCGCCGCGATATAACCCAATTTTCCTTCCACGACCGGCAGAACAATCAGCCCGCCCCAGCCGGCATAACACTGCGCACCAAACAGCGCGGCGGTTACCGTTCCGCAGGCGGAACCCACCATAATGGATGGGATAACGCGCAGCGGATCGGCGGCAGCAAAAGGAATTGCGCCTTCCGTTACGCCAACGCAGCCCATCACCAGCGCGGCTTTACCGGCTTCACGTTCTTCAGAAGAGAAATTCTTACGACCAATCAGCGTCGCCAAACCTAAGCCCAGCGGCGGCACGCAGATCCCTACCGCGGCGATTGCCACCACGGTATAAACACCCTGCGCCACGCAAATCAGCATGAAAGCGTAGGCAACTTTGTTAATCGGCCCCCCCATATCGAAGGCCAACATCAGTCCCATAATTACCGCCAGCAGCACGATGCTGCCCTGCTGCATACCCTGCAGCCACTCGGTCAGGCTAGTGGTTAACGCGCCAACGGGTTCTCCCAGGCCCCACATCATGATGCCTGCGGTGATAAAGGTGCCGACAATAGGAATAACGAAGATAGGCATTACCGATCGCAACACCTTATGTACGGGGATCTTCTTCAGATAATGGACGACGATACCGCCAATAATCCCGGCAATTAGCGCGCCGAAAAAACCTGCGCCGAAGCTGTTTCCCACCCATGCGCCAATCGCACAAGGGGCGAGAGCAGAACGTTCAGCAATGGAATAACCAATGTAAGCGGCAAGGAATGGCACCATCAACGTCAGCCCTGCGACGCCAATATCAAAAAGTTTCTTGAGATTAGGATCGGTCGCCGCATCCGGTACCGCGCCCTTGCCATACAACATGACGGAGACCGCCAGCAAAATTCCACCCGCGACTACGAAGGGGATCATATGCGAAACACCCGTCATCAGATGCTGACGGGTATTTTTCAGGATTTGTACCAACTCTTTCATAAGTCGCTCCCAGGCTGCTAAAGCCCATATCCATAAACTTGTTGCGGAAAACAATAGGCAATCCGATGCGGCGCAAACAGTGGATAAAAAGGCCATTTGCTGGACTTTTGTAATGTCAGCGCAAAAATGCGATCCGCCTCATAACTTGTAGTTTCTCGGAATTTATAGAGGACAAACTGACTTGTGAGGGATATCTCACTTTGATGGTTACATTACATTTATCCAGTTTTTGGCAGATTTGTCAGATGGCAGGTTCAGGCGTTGCCCTTTTATCCTGTAGCGAGAAATCGTTATGGGAGATGAGGCTATGGCCCTGATTGTGGAATTTACCTGTGAGCTGCCCAATGGCGTACATGCGCGCCCGGCAAGTCACATAGAAACGCAGTGCAACACCTTTACTTCGCACATTGAGTGGCACAACCTGCGTACCGAACGTAGGGGTAACGCCAAGAGCGCATTGGCACTGATTGGCACCGATACTCTGGCGGGTGATAGCTGCCAGTTGCTGATTTCCGGTGCAGATGAACAGGCAGCCCACCAGCATTTAACCCAATGGTTACGTAATGAATTTCCACACTGCGATGCACCGCTAGCGGAAGCCAAAAGCAACGAGCTGGAGCCACTTCCTGCATCCCTCACCAATCTAAACCCACAGCTTTTTCGCGCTCGCACCGTCTGCAGCGGCAGTGCGGGAGGCATTCTGAGTCTGCTCTCTTCGCTGGATCTCAACGCCCTTAACAATCTCCCATCCGCTAAAGATATTGAAACCGAGCAGGCGGCACTGGATAACGGCTTAACGCTGCTGATGAAGAATATTGCGTTTCGGTTACTCGACAGCGACGGCGCAACCAGTGCGATTCTGGAAGCACACCGCTCGCTGGCAAGCGACCTCTCACTGCGTCAGCACCTGCTCGCTGGAGTATCTCGCGGGTTAAGCTGCGCCCAGGCGATTGTCGAAAGTGCCGGACATTTTTGTGATGAATTCGCCCGCTCCAGCAGCAGTTATTTACAGGAACGTGCGCTGGATGTGCGCGATGTCTGCTTCCAGCTTCTGCAGCAAATTTATGGAGAGCAGCGTTTCCCTGCGCCGGGAAAACTAACCCAGCCTACGGTCTGTATGGCGGACGAGCTCACACCGAGCCAGTTCCTCGAACTGGACAAAACATTGCTGAAAGGCTTGCTGTTAAAAAGCGGCGGTACCACTTCACACACGGTGATTCTCGCCCGGTCATTCAACATTCCTACGCTGGTTGGCGTGGATATTGAACCCTTAATGCCATGGCTACAGCAAACGGTTTATATCGATGGTAACGCAGGAGCGGTCATTGTTGCCCCTGATGAATCCGTCGTACGTTACTACCAGCAGGAAGCCCGTATCCAGGATGCCATTCGAGAACAACAACGTATCTGGCTGACCCAGGAGGCGCGCACGGGTGATGGCATCCGCATGGAAGTCGCCGCCAACATCGCCCATTCCGTGGAAGCGCAAGCAGCCTTTGGCAACGGTGCGGAAGCGGTTGGCCTGTTCCGCACGGAAATGCTGTATATGGACCGTACCTGCGCCCCGGATGAGAACGAGCTATACAACATTTTCTGCCAGGCGCTGGAGCCCGCGCAGGGACGTAGCATCATTGTGCGCACCATGGATATCGGTGGTGATAAACCCGTTGATTACCTGAATATTCCTGCCGAAGCCAACCCGTTCCTTGGTTATCGCGCGGTGCGTATCTATGAAGAATACGCCGCTTTGTTTACCACACAACTGCGATCGATCCTGCGCGCATCAGCGCACGGTAGCCTGAAAATCATGATCCCAATGATCTCCTCTATGGAAGAGATCCTGTGGGTCAAAGAGAAGCTGGCCGAAGCTAAACAGCAACTGCGTACTGAACACATCCCGTTTGATGAGAAGATCCCGCTCGGTATCATGCTGGAGGTTCCGTCAGTGATGTTCATCATCGATCAATGCTGCGAAGAAATTGATTTCTTTAGTATTGGCAGTAATGACCTGACGCAATACCTGCTGGCGGTCGACCGCGACAACGCCAAAGTTACCCGCCATTACAACAGCCTGAATCCAGCCTTCTTGCGTGCACTGGATTACGCCGTACAGGCGGTACATCGTCAGGGGAAATGGATTGGCCTGTGCGGCGAACTTGGCGCTAAAGGTTCAGTGCTACCGCTGCTTGTGGGACTGGGTCTGGACGAGATCAGCATGAGCGCTCCCTCCATTCCCGCCGCCAAAGCGCGGATGGCGCAACTTGACAGCCGCGCCTGCCGTCAGTTGCTGAATCAAGCAATGGCGTGTCGAACGTCGCTGGAGGTCGAACATCTGCTGGCTCAGTTCCGCATGACTCAACAGGATACCCCTCTGGTTACCGCCGAGTGCATCACGCTGGATAGCGACTGGCGTAGTAAAGAGGAGGTCATCAAAGGGATGACCGACAACCTCCTGCTGGCAGGTCGTTGCCGCTATCCGCGTAAACTGGAAGCCGATCTGTGGGCGCGCGAAGCGGTCTTCTCTACCGGATTAGGTTTTAGCTTCGCCATTCCACACAGCAAATCAGAACATATTGAGCAGTCCACTATCAGCGTAGCGCGCCTGCAAGCGCCGGTACGTTGGGGTGATGATGATGCGCAGTTCATTATTATGCTGACGCTCAACAAACACGCCGCGGGCGACCAGCATATGCGTATTTTCTCGCGTCTGGCACGGCGCATTATGCATGAAGAATTCCGTAACGCGCTGGTTAACGCCGCCTCTGCCGACGCTATCGCCAGCCTGCTGCAACATGAACTTGAACTTTAAAGAGGGTGTTTTTGTATGGAACTTTACCTTGATACCGCCAACGTCGCGGAAGTCGAACGTCTGGCACGCATCTTCCCAATCGCGGGTGTCACCACCAACCCAAGCATTGTGGCAGCAAACAAAGAATCCATCTGGGATGTGCTGCCGCGCCTGCAAAACGCCATTGGCGAAGAGGGCATTCTGTTTGCCCAAACCATGAGCCGCGACGCACAAGGCATGGTGGAGGAAGCCAAACGTCTGAGCAACGCGGTCCCCGGTCTGGTGGTAAAAATCCCGGTGACATCCGAAGGTCTGGCCGCGATCAAGATGCTGAAAAAAGAGGGCATCACCACGCTGGGAACCGCCGTGTACAGTGCCTCTCAGGGGCTGCTTGCAGCGCTGGCGGGGGCGAAATATATCGCGCCTTACGTTAACCGTATTGACGCGCAGGGCGGCGACGGAATTCGCACGGTACAACAACTGCAAACGTTACTGGAACTGCATGCGCCAAACAGCATGGTACTGGCAGCCAGCTTTAAAA
>NZ_SZWS01000045.1:115955-116829 GCF_005281245.1 Citrobacter sp. wls826 | reverse complement strand
TTGCTTACTGGCAGGATGCGAAGCAATCACCCTGCCATTAGACGTAGCGCAACAAATGCTCAATACCCCTGCGGTAGAGTCAGCAATAGAGAAGTTTGAACATGACTGGAACAATACATTTGGTCACATCAACCTGTGAGGGAAATAAAGTATGGATCGCATTATTCAATCACCTGGTAAGTACATCCAGGGTGCCGATGTTATTACCCGTCTTGGCAACTACCTCAAACCACTGGCAGAGCGCTGGCTGGTCGTTGGGGACAAGTTTGTCTTAGGCTTTGCCCAGGGCGCACTGGAAAAAAGCTTCCAGGATGCCGGACTGGCGCTGGAGATTGCACCGTTTGGCGGCGAGTGTTCACAAAACGAAATCGACCGTCTGCGCGGCGTGGCAGAAAAAGCGCAATGTGGCGCAGTACTTGGTATTGGCGGCGGTAAAACGCTGGATACTGCCAAAGCGCTGGCGCACTTTATGGGCGTGCCTGTCGCCATTGCGCCAACCATCGCCTCTACCGATGCACCGTGCAGCGCGCTGTCCGTTATTTACACCGATGCCGGTGAATTCGATCGCTATTTGCTGCTGCCCAATAACCCGGACAGGGTCATTGTTGATACCAAAATTGTCGCGGGCGCACCGGCGCGTCTTTTAGCCGCGGGCATCGGCGATGCGTTGGCGACCTGGTTCGAAGCACGCGCCTGTTCACGCAGCGGCGCAACCACCATGGCGGGCGGTCAGTGCACTCAGGCGGCGCTGGCGCTGGCTGAGCTGTGCTTTAATACGCTGATAGAAGAAGGTGAAAAAGCGATGCTGGCTGCCGAGCAGCACGTGGTAACGCCTGCGCTGGAGCGCGTTATTGAAGCCAACACCTATCTGAGC
>NZ_SZWS01000045.1:111278-115899 GCF_005281245.1 Citrobacter sp. wls826 | reverse complement strand
GCGGCGGTCTGGCGGCGGCGCACGCCATCCATAACGGTCTGACAGCAATCCCGGATGCGCATCACTATTACCACGGCGAGAAAGTGGCTTTCGGCACGCTGACGCAACTGGTACTGGAAAACGCACCGGTCGATGAAATTGAAACCGTTGCGGCGCTGTGTCATTCCGTTGGCCTGCCGATTACCCTGGCGCAACTGGACATCAAACAGGATATTCCGGCGAAAATGCGCATTGTGGCTGAAGCTGCCTGTGCCGAAGGCGAAACCATCCACAACATGCCTGGCGGCGCAACGCCGGACCAGGTGTATGCCGCCCTGCTGGTGGCTGACCAGTACGGTCAACGTTACCTGCAAGAGTGGGAATAACCGACCAATAAAAATCCCCGCAATTGCGGGGATTTTTTTGTTCATACTATGCCGGACCCGCACAAGCGACATCCGGCATGGTCTGTTACAGCAGATCGAAACGATCCAGGTTCATCACTTTCACCCATGCGGCAACGAAATCTCTCACGAACTTCTCGTGAGCATCGCTGCAGGCATAAACTTCAGCCACTGCGCGCAGTACAGAGTTAGAACCAAACACCAGATCGGCGCGAGTTGCGGTGTATTTTACTTCGCCGCTCGAACGGTCACGACCTTCAAACAGCTCTTGTGACTCATCAACCGCCTTCCACTCATGACGCATATCCAGCAGATTGACGAAGAAGTCAGTGCTGAGTACGCCAGGGCGATCGGTAAAGACGCCGTGCTGGCTACCATCAAAGTTGGTGCCCAGTACGCGCATACCGCCCACCAGCACGGTCATTTCCGGTGCGGTTAGCGTCAACTGCTGCGCTTTGTCGATCAGCAGCGACTCGGGGGTCGACACGTCAGGACGAGCGCGGTAGTTACGGAAACCATCGGCAATCGGCTCAAGCAGTTCAAACATCTCAATATCCGTTTGATCCTGACGCGCATCCACACGACCCGGCGCAAAAGGTACCTTGATGCTGACACCCGCAGCGCTAGCCGCCTGCTCGATACCGACAACACCGGCCAGCACGATAATATCGGCCAACGAGGCAGTATGGGCAGACTTATAAATACCTTCCAGCACAGGCAGAACACGTGCCGCAGTGGCATTCACATCCCAGCCACGTTGTGGGTCCAGCGCCAGACGCGCACCGTTAGCGCCGCCACGTTTATCCCCGCCACGGAAAGTCGATGCCGAAGCCCACGCTACCGATACCAGTTCGCCCACGGACAGTCCGGAAGCAGCGATGGTCGCCTTCAGCTTCAGGATATCTTCTTCGCTTGGGTTGAAGAACGCATGCGGCAGCGGGTCTTGCCAAATCAGATCTTCTTTTGGCACTTCCGGGCCAATGTAACGCGATTTTGGCCCCATATCGCGGTGCGTCAGTTTAAACCACGCACGGGCAAACGCTTCGTTGAACGCTTGCGGATCGTTCAGGAAACGGCGAGAGATCTTTTCGAACTCAGGATCGAAACGCAGCGTCAGGTCGGTAACCAGCATCGTCGGCTTGCGTTTTTTCGACGGATCAAACGGATCGGGAATAATTTCTGGCGCGTCAACCGCTTCAAACTGAATCGCGCCTGCCGGACTGCGAGTCTGCACCCACTCATATTTGAACAGGTTCTCGAAGAAATAGTTGCTCCATTGGGTAGGCGTCTGCGTCCACACCACTTCCAGACCAGAAGTAATTGCATCCGCGCCCGCGCCACTACCGTAGCTGCTGGCCCAGCCCAGGCCCTGCGCTTCAATCGGTGCGGATTCTGGATCGGCGCCAACGTGCGATGCCGCTGCTGCGCCGTGGGTTTTGCCCAACGTATGACCGCCGCCAATCAGCGCCACGGTTTCTTCGTCGTTCATCCCCATGTTACCGAAGGTCGCGCGAATAGCCGCTGCCGCAGAAAGCGGTTCGCCGCTATGGTCCGGCCCTTCCGGGTTCACATAAATAAGGCCCATTTCGGTAGCGCCCAGCGGCGCTTTTGCCAGCTCTTCCGGGTGACGGTGAGTCAGCCAGGCTTTTTCATCACCCCAGTTTACGTCGAGATCCGGTTCCCAGACATCTTCACGACCGGCACCAAAGCCAAAGGTACGGAAACCTGAGTTTTCCAGCGCCACGTTACCCGCGAGGATAAACAGATCGGCCCAGGAAATTTTCTGACCATATTTCTGCTTGATTGGCCACAGCAGACGACGCGCTTTATCAAGGCTGACGTTGTCCGGCCAGGAGTTCAGTGGTGCAAAACGCTGCTGTCCGCGACCCGCTCCACCGCGTCCATCGATAGAGCGATAGGTTCCCGCGCCGTGCCATGCCATGCGGATAAACAATCCGGCATAGGTTCCCCAGTCAGCGGGCCACCATGGTTGAGATTCGGACAGAAGGGCTCTGAGATCCCCTTTCAGGGCAGAATAGTCGAGTTTACTAAACTCTTTGCGGTAGTCGAAGTCCTCACCCAGCGGGTTCGAACGGTTGGAATGTTGGTTTAAAAGATCAACGCGGAGTTGATTTGGCCACCAGTCGCGGTTATTCGTTCCTGCTCCCGCGCTCTGATCGTGACCGCCTTGATGAAAAGGACACTTACCGGCAGTTGATGCGTTTTGGCTATCGTCGGACATGCTCATCTATATGCTCCCTTTACAGTGTTCTGACTACGATATACACCACCAGAGATAAGATATAGTCGAAATAACCCACAGATTCGATAGCTAATTCCTTTTATATTTTAAGTTACAGAGATGTAGATCAAAATGATCAACAAAAAGCCCTCCGTAGAGGGCTGGGGCATCTGTTTAGTTAGGTCTTACACCCAGTGTGTGACAAATAGCGTAGCTCATCTCGGCACGGTTGAGGGTATAGAAGTGAAAATCTTTCACCCCTTCGCGACTGAGAATTTTCACCATATCCATGGCGATATTTGCGCCCACCAGCTTGCGGGTTTCCGCGTCATCATCAAGACCATCAAACATGGTCGACATCCACGCAGGAATGCGGACGTTGGTCATGTCAGCAAATTTTTTCGCCTGCTTAAAGTTAGATACCGGCAGGATGCCCGGAATAATTTCCACATCGATTCCCGCAGACACGCAGCGATCGCGAAAGCGCAGATAGCTTTCTACATCGAAGAAAAACTGGGTAATCGCGCGGTTTGCACCGGCATCAACCTTACGCTTCAGGTTCAGCAAATCGGCCTGAGCGCTTTTCGCTTCCGGGTGCACTTCCGGGTAAGCCGCAACGGAGATATCGAAGTCTGCAACGTCTTTCAGCAGAGTCACCAGGTCGGAAGCATACATATCCGGTTTACCGCTTCCCGGCGGCAGATCGCCGCGCAGGGCAACAATATGACGAATACCGTTTTGCCAGTAGTCCCGAGCAATGGTACGCAGCTCATCGCGGGTCGCATCAATGCATGTCAGGTGCGGGACCGCTTCAAGACCTGTGCGATCCTTAATGCCTTTAATAATGCTGTGCGTACGGTCGCGCTCACCAGAGTTTGCACCGTAAGTAACTGAAACAAACTTCGGCTTCAGGCTGCTCAGGCGATCGATGGAGTTCCACAGGGTTTGCTCCATTTCACTGGTGCGCGGCGGGAAAAACTCAAACGAAACGTTAATCTGACCCTGCACTTCTGCCAGGCTCTGATTCAGGGCTTCCCGCTGGTTGGCGTGAAAAAAGCTCATACCTTACCTCATCAATCTTTTGTCGTTATATGTTGTGTTGTGAACTGCTATACGTTTAGACGTCTAGATGTAAAAATGACGGAAAAGCATGCTGGCGTCAACACAAAAATCATCGTTAAAGGTGAGGAATACTCAGCCAACGTGAAAAAAATTCACATCAGCTTGAAATGGTGAGAGATTGCGTCACGACCGTCTGTAGCCACTCTACTTTTGTTACGTTCTCAGGCAGCGTCGCTAACCCCATGCTAAGCCGCAATTCTGTATCAGTAAGCGGAAGGAAGATCACGCCCTGACGCTGGATAGCGGAAAAGGAGGCCGGAACCAGGCTCAGACCGTCACCCTGCGCGATCCGTGCCAGCAGCACGTCATGTTCCATCGGCTCCTCAATAAGGGCAGGAGAGTAACCGGCACGACGAAAAATGTGTCGAGTGTAATCAAAAAAAGCAGGGTTACGTTCACGTTTGAACCAGAACAGCGGTCGGTGGTTCAGCGACGTTAACGAGAGCGAAGGCAGAGCCGCCTCTGGCCAGAGCGCGGGTAAGGCGGCAATCATCGATTCTTGCCAGCCGAGCGGCGTGACGCTAAGACCCGAATTCTCAAGCGGTAGCGCCACCAGCGCTGCATCCAGTTTTCCCCGACGCACCTGACGCGCCAGTTCAGGCGAACCATGACGGACAATATGTAGCTTCTGTACACACGTAGAAAGCTGCGACTCAAGCGCCGCAAAAACGCCCTGCTCAAACGCCGTACTTAGCCCTAAGCGCAGAGATTGCTCTCCCGTCTTCGCTATCTGACTCAACGCCGTCCAGGTTTTATCCTGTAACGCCAATAGCGGGCGCACGATTTCAAGGACGCGCTGGCCGTCCTCCGTCAGCGTAAGTCCACGGGTATGACGGACAAAAAGCGTCACCCCCAGGCGATCTTCAAGCTGGCG
>NZ_SZWS01000045.1:109250-111226 GCF_005281245.1 Citrobacter sp. wls826 | reverse complement strand
CTCAGCGGCGGCTGCGACATAAATAAACGCTGCGCCGCTCGACTCATGTTGTTCTCTTCCGCCACCACGGAAAAATAGCGTAGAAGGCGGATGTCCAGAGAGTGCAAAGGCGATGTTGTCATACCGAAAAGGTATCACGGAAACGGTATTACCCCAATCATTCCGCACGCTCTATCCTCATGCCGTACACGAACTCACGAGGTGATTATCATGGATTCAGAACGCTATTTAACCGGTCAGAGAATGCTGCAACAGGTTGATGGAAAAGGCGGAGATGCGGTAGTCGAAAGTCTGCAGGATATTGCGCCAGACTTCGCCCAATACCTGATTGAATTTCCTTTTGGCGACATCTATTCAAGGCCGGGGCTGGATTTACGCAGTAGAGAAATTGCCACCGTCGCCGCGCTCACCGCCATGGGTAACGCCGCACCGCAGCTTAAGGTACACATCGCCGCCGCGCTGCACGTTGGCTTAACGCAGGAAGAGATTATTGAAGTGATGATGCAGATGGCTGTTTATGCGGGATTCCCGGCAGCACTCAACGGCCTGTTCGCTGCAAAAGAGGTGTTTGCCTCCCACAGAGGTTAAAACAAAGGCCAGCGGAATATCTGCTGGCCTGACCTCACTACGGTTTCACATCTTCCACACGCATGCCTTTGAGTTGCTCATCCGTCAGCGTATTTCCCGCTTTGAAATAATCCACGACCGCATTAGAGACATAGTAACCGCCGGATGTGTTACGCGCTTTGCCTTCAGTAAATGTCGTGAAACCATCACCGCCGTCCGCCAGGAAGCTATTGGTGGCAATGTGATAAACCGTGGCATCCTCAATGGGTTTGCCGTTTAACGTCAATACGCTAACCCGCAGACCAACCGGTTTACTGCTGTCATATTTCATCTCCAGTCCTTTGGACACCTGCAATACACCGTTGCTTAAACCCGCGCCGTGCTCCATCAGGCTACGTAACTGCTTCCCGGTGAGATCCATGGTTGCCAGCTCATTCGGGAACGGGAAGGTGCTAATGACTGCGCCCATGGTGATGACTCCAGCAGGGATTTCATTCCGGATGCCGCCCGAGTTAGTGAGCGCTAACTGGGTATCTTTACCCGCCGCAACCAGCAACGCATCTGCCGCCAGATTTCCCAGCGAAGAAGATTCACCGTAAGCACGCGTCAGCTCAACCGGCGCGTTGGCAACCGTCTGCTGCACCACTTTATCGAGCTTTTTATTCCAGCCATCAATGACCTGTTTCGTCTGCGGGTCTGGCTGCCACTCATCAGCAAAAATGGTTTTCAGCTCGAAGTTCTTCACGGTAAATTGATGCGGTTTTTGCTGGTAATCCAGCACCAGTTTACCCACATCAATGCCGCCGCTGTCGGTAGACAGAATCAGGGTGTTACCTACTTTAATCGGCTCCGGCGTGCCCACATGCGCATGACCGGTGATCAGGATGTCCAACCCCTGCACCTGGCCTGCGGTCTGGATGTCTTTATCCAGCGCACGGCGTACATCGGTGCCCCCCAGACTGGACTGACGCGCTGGCGTGCCTTCATGGATCAGCGCCACGGTGAGATCGACTTTGCCTTTCAGCTCATCGATATAGCGTTGCAACCACTTCACTTCATCCCGCGCCTCGATCCCGACACGTGTCGCAGCGGAAACCGTATCATCAAAAGCAAACACGCCGTGCAGGCCAATCACGCCTATCTTTACGCCATCTTTTTCAATAATGGTGTAAGGCTTATCCCAGAACATTTTGCTGCTGTTTTGGTAAAAGATGTTGCCCTGCACGATCGGAAACTTTGCCTGGCTCAGTTGCAGCAGCGTATTGTCCCAACCGTGATCGAATTCATGATTACCCATGGTGACAGCGTCAAAATTCATGGTGTTCATGATATCGATAATCGCCTTCCCCTTGGTCAGGCTGCTGATATATGGCCCGGTGAAATAGTCGCCAGCATCCAAAAACCAGGTG
>NZ_SZWS01000045.1:103559-109165 GCF_005281245.1 Citrobacter sp. wls826 | reverse complement strand
GCCCAACCGCCAATATCTCGTGTGCCATTGGCAATCCATGGCACTTTATAAGGTTCGACATGGGCATGGAGATCGTTGGTATAAATAATCGTGACATCTTTGGCACTCGCCCAGAGCGGTAAAGATACCAGAACACCGACAGCAAGCATTTTTAGCTTCATAACCAATCCCTTTCAGTCATATAAAGATTCGCTACGTTACGTTCTGAAAGGTTTTTTTATGTGAGAAAACTCACATCCATCGGTGATAGTTGCAGGCCAAAATCAACGACCATTAAAAATCGTTGGTAACAGGATGACGTCACTGTTCACTATCAATTGCTGCAAATCCTTTGGCTGCAAAAATCTGGGGCTGGCGAGCTCAGCTGATTACAGCTGGCCAGAATATCGGCTGGGTTATGCCGCACTGCATTGCCGGGCATGCGGCAGCCTTCCACCGCTGTTTGATGAGGAACAGTTCCGTTGCTGGTTGTCGGCATATTTAGCGGATTTCGCCGCTAATCGTGGTCAGTTTTGCCCATGTTGCTACCAACGAGAAATCATCCGCTATGGGCATAATCCGCAGGGCAGCCAGCGCGTCCAGTGCCGAAACTGCAAAAAAGTGTGGACACCAAAGCAGGCGCCTCCCACCGGCATCGTTTTGCCAGAACAAATAGCGACGATTCCCTTGCTCGTCCCTTTTCAGGGCGTTAGTGCAGGCCAGCAACTCTATGTATTACTCTCTTTTGACGCTATTCGCGGCAATGTTCTGCATATTTCCAGCAACTTCACGCCGCACACTGCCGGCATATCATTGCTTTACCGCTGGCGTGGCACTGCTGAGCCAACAGTCATTCACGACGATATCATTGAGCGAGTGAGTCAGCGGGAAACCCAGTTTTTACGCCGCAGCCAGTTTGATGAAATCCAGTACGGCAGCGCCATACTCAAACGGAACGCCAGCGGCGCGATTTTACGCCCGGTCATTACTGCCCATGGGCATTTCCGCCTGCTGAGCCATCTGTGGCCAGAGGTAAAAACCCATATTATTGCCCACGAATGCTTCCTGCGCGGCGCAGCGATTACCGCATGGGCGGAACAGTTTCGCCATCATCGCGCCTCGCTGTGGTTTATTGATGAAGAAATGAATAGCGATCAGCGCACGCTGCCCTGGCAATTGCTGGGTAAAACGTATCAGGGATGGTGGCGAAATCAGTGGCAAATCTGGCAACGAGGCGATATGCGTAAAATGGTGTGTTTGTTAACGCAGGGGCGGGTTGAAGAAAGCGCGTCAATAACCCTGGCGGCAAGCCATCGTTTTCTCGCCTGGTTGCGGCAACAGACAGAATTTCAGCAAAGTACCCGTTACTCTGCCCATTCGGTGTTTCAGGCGATAAGATCGCTGGCAGATAAATACAACGCCCTCATTGAGGGCGATGTTTACACATGTTATCCGGCAACAAAAACTACAGCAGTTGCGCCAAACGGTTGATGTCTGACTGAATCGCCCCGGCGGTCACATCGCGGCCCGCCCCCGGTCCGCGAATGACCAGCGGGTTATCACGATACCAACGGCTTTCAATGGCGAAGACGTTATCGCACGGCAGTAGTGCCGCCAGCGGGTGCTCAGGGCGTACCGCTTCAACGCCAACGCGTGCCTTACCGTTAGCGTCAAAACGCGCCACATAGCGTAGCACCAATCCCATTTCACGTGCCGCTTCCAGGCGTTGCACCATCTGCTCGTTCAGTTCATCGCCATTTTCAAAGAAATGGTCAATAGAACCTGCTTCACAGTGCGCAGGCACCAGCGACTCTACGCGTACCTGGTCCGGTTCGATGTCGTAACCCGCTTCACGCGCCAGAATCACCAGCTTGCGCATCACATCTTTGCCGGAAAGATCCACGCGCGGATCAGGTTCAGTCAGACCCTGCTGCCACGCCTGATCCACCAGATCGGTGAACGGGACCGTGCCATCAAATTGCAGGAACAACCACGACAACGTGCCGGAGAAGATCCCACTGATAGACAGAATAGTATCTCCGCTATCAATCAGATCGCGCACGGTATGGTTGATCGGCAAGCCTGCGCCGACGGTGGCGTTATACAGCCAGTGGCGACCGGTTTTTTCAAAGGCGTCATGAATCTGGCGGTAATTATTACTGCTGCTCGCCCCCGCCAGCTTGTTGGCGCTGATAACGTGGAAGCCATGACTGGCGAAATCCAGATACTGCTCCGCCAACTGCTCGCTGGCAGTGACGTCCAGCACCACTAAATCATCATACGGGTGGGCACGCATCCACAGGAACAATGACTCTTCATCCTGTTCTACCGCCTCGTCATCGAAGAAGGCCAATGCGCGACTGGCATCCAGCCCTTCGTAATTCAGCAGGCTACGGCGACTATCAACCACTCCTGCCAGCACGAACTCTAATCCGGTACGCGCCGAGAGCGTGCTCTGCTCGCGGGCAAACAGCTCCAGCCAACGCGACCCAATGTTGCCTTTGCCGAACAGCACCAGACCAATGCGTTTTTCCGCGCGGAAGATTGACTGGTGCAGACCCTGAATCAGGCTCTCCGTTGGCCCGGTACGCAAGACGGCGACCAGACTAATGCCCTCTTCCGACTGCCAGGTGAATTCGACCGGCTGACCTTTCAGCTGTTGCCAAAAGCGATGGCAGTGCAGCGGGTTACGGGTGACGCCCGCCCCAACCATCGCTACCAGCGCCAGCCCCTGGCGCAGACGCAGTTCGCCCGGCAGGCCAGCTTCATCCAGAATTTTCAGTGCGCCATCAGCGACTTCGGAGGTATAGCAAAATTGCAGCAACTGGCGGTCAGGATGCACACCCACTGCCAGCGGACGCACCTGGGTGCGTTTTAAAATCTGATCAATCTCTTTATAGGCCAGTTTAAAGTCCTGGCCAGTGGGAACCTGAAACTCAATCAGACAAACGTCGTCATGGCTGGTCACAATACGTGCCCCGGTACCGGAAGCCAGCACGCGTTCAATACGCGTCGATCCCTGCTCCGGCGTATAGCTACAACGCAACTGGAGATCGATATCGCTGCCGGAAACCGGCTGGAGGGTGCGGGCATGGAGAACCGGAGCCGCCAGACGCGCCAGCTCGCTGGCTTCATCCAGACGCAGCAGCGGCAGCAGACAGGCATCTTTTACTTTACGCGGATCCGCGCTGTAAACCCCGGCCACATCGCTCCAGATGGTTACGCGGGAAACCCCCGCCAACGCGCCAACCTGCGTCGCCGAGTAGTCGGAGCCGTTACGCCCCAGCAGTACCGTCTCACCGGCGTTGCTGCGGCTAATGAAACCGGTAACGACCAGGCGTTTGCCCGGATGCTGCGCCAGCAGTTGCTGCAGCAATGGGTAAGAAAGACCTTCATCCACCTGCGGCTGAGCGCCGCGCTCGGCACGTAAAAAATCGCGCGCATCCAGCCAGGCTGACTCCAGCCCCTGTTGGTTAAGGACGGCAGACATCAAACGCGCCGACCACACCTCGCCATGCCCGACGACTTCAGCATAGACGGCATCATTCACGCCGCTGTCGAGTAATCCGGCCAGGCGCTCCAGATCGTGAATAAACGCGCCGATCAGCCCATCCGCCACCTCAGGAGGTAACAAACCGCTGATAAGCTCACTCTGATAGCGACGTAACGCCTGTTGAACCTGATGCGCAGACAGACGATCGGTCTGGCTTAATTTTAGCCAGCTAATCAACTGGTTAGTGGTACTGCCTGCGGCTGAAACAACCATCATGTCATCAGGCTGCGAGTACTCCGCCATAATGCCTGCAACACGCAGATAACATTTCACATCAGCCAGACTACTACCACCAAATTTGTGCAGTTGACGACCCTTCGTCCCTGCCTGCGCAATCACACTCATGTTTACCCCTTGTTTGCAGCCCGGAAGCCATTTTCCAGGTCGGCAATTAAATCTTCGCCATCTTCAATACCGGTGGAGATACGCAACAGCGTTTCCGAAATTCCGGCAGCAGCACGCGCTTCTGGCGCCATTCCCGCGTGTGTCATGGTTGCGGCATGGGAGATCAGACTTTCAACGCCCCCTAACGATTCCGCCAGCGTAAACAATGACAACCCGCCGAGGAAGCGACGCAGCGTTTGCTCATCGCCATCCAGCTCAAAACTCAACATCGCGCCAAACCCTTTTTGCTGACGCGCGGCAATCTCATGGCCCTGATTATCCGGCAATGACGGGTGATACAATTTTTTCACCAGCGGCTGAGTTTGCAGATAATCCACAATCGCCTGAGCATTACGTTGCGCCACCTCCATACGAGGTGACAGAGTACGCAGGCCGCGCAACAGCAGATAACTATCAAACGCGCCGCCGGTCACACCAATATTATTCGCCCACCATGCCAGTTCAGTGACCGTTTCCGGATCTTTTGCTATCACCACACCAGCCACTACGTCGGAGTGACCGTTTAAATATTTCGTGCATGAATGCAACACCAGATCGGCGCCTAATGCCAGTGGATTTTGCAGTGCCGGGCTTAAAAAAGTGTTGTCCACCACGCTGACCGCACCAGCCTCGCGCGCCAGTTGGCAGATTTTCGCGATATCCACCACGCGCAACAGCGGGTTGCTTGGGCTTTCTACCAGCACCAGCTTCGGTTTTTCCGCCAGTGCCGCCTGCAACGCCTGCTCATCTCCTTGATCGACAAACAGTACGCGATAACAGCCACGCTTTGCCAGGCTGTCAAACAGACGATAACTCCCGCCGTAGCAGTCGTGCGGTGCGACCAGCAGATCGCCAGGCTTGAGGAATACCGTGGTCACCAGATGAATCGCCGACATGCCGGTATTGGTCAGTACTGCCCCCACCCCACCTTCCAGTTCCGCCAGCGCACGCTGAACGACATCACGCGTTGGGTTACCGCGGCGCGAATAGTCATGGGCGCGAGGCTCATTAAAACCGGTAAAGTTATAGGTGCTGGAGAGGTGGATCGGCGGGACAACGCAACCGTACTGTTCGTCGTCATTTAACCCGCTACGCACTGCGATGGTGGCCTGTTTACGCGTCATATTGAGGAGATCCTGGCTGAGTCGGTGAAAAGTCAGACACCAGAGTAATCATAGTTACGATAGCCGTCAATACATCTGGACATCTAAACTTCTTTGCGTATAGATTGAGCAAACCGGAAATAGCCGTTAAAATTATATGCATTAGCGTACATCTGCGTCGGCTTACTTCGTGTCAGGGCCACGCCACTACGATAAACTACGCGCAATTATGGTCCGGGCTCAGGTTCTGGCCTCAATATTAATGACAAAGAGGATTAGGTATCTCATGGCTGAATGGAGCGGCGAATATATCAGCCCATACGCTGAGCACGGTAAGAAGAGTGAGCAAGTCAAAAAAATTACGGTTTCCATTCCTCTGAAGGTGTTAAAAATCCTTACCGATGAACGCACGCGTCGTCAGGTTAACAACCTGCGTCACGCCACCAACAGCGAACTGCTGTGTGAAGCGTTTCTGCATGCTTTTACCGGGCAACCATTACCCAACGATGACGACCTGCGTAAAGAGCGCAGCGATGAAATCCCGGAAGAAGCAAAGGTAATTATGCGTGAACTGGGTATCAACCCGG
>NZ_SZWS01000045.1:78823-103489 GCF_005281245.1 Citrobacter sp. wls826 | reverse complement strand
AAAAGGCGGTATTACTCCCGCCGCTTCTCACTACGTTACTTACTGATACCATTAATCTTATTCAATGTTTCTTCCATTTTGAGCGTCTCTTTACGGTTCAATGGATAGAAATAAATCAGAATGACCGCTGCCAAGAACAGGCATAAAGCCGGTAACAGATTTGCCATCGTATAGATGTTTTCCTGCACAATGCTGGTTTGCACAGCGCCGCCCGTTGACGAAGATTGATAACCAATGATGGCCAGCATAAAGCCGCCAATAGCCCCTGCGCACGCCTGGCCAACCTTGCGGGCGAAGAAGTTCACGCCATAGACGGTCCCATCTTCACGATCGCCGGTGACATACTGGTGATAATCACACACATCGGTCATAAACGCCCAAATCATCAGGTTGAATAACCCGGCCCCCAGCGTCGCCAGGAACAGGAAAACCAAATAAACCTTCGCGTCGGTAATGTGGGTGAAGTACATAATCACATACATGGCTACCGCAAAGAGCAGCGCGCCTACGCTGGCTTCTTTCTTACCAAAACGCTTCGTGAGCCAGGATGCTGAGGGTGCCAGCAAAACCAGAGAGCCAAAGGTGAAGAGCAATGCAACGGACATGGCCTCTTTGTTATGGAAATAGTCATTAAACAGGTAAGTCATGTTGGTACCAGACAACCCCTGATTAATCACAATCAGCAGATCCACAACCACTAAAACAATCAGCGCTTTATTGCGTATCAACCCCTTCAGCAGCACAGAAACCGGCATGCTCTCTTTTCTTTCCACCCGCACGCGTTCCGTCGTTAACTGACAGGTCAACGTTAAAAAGATAAACCCCAGCACAGAACAACCAATGGCAATCCAGAAGAAATGCTGCCCAGAGATCACCTGGCTTCCGTCCACCAGAGTGGTGTACATCAGGATCGGAATAAAAAAGCCGGTTGTCCCGCCACCGATGGCGGACCCTACGCTGCGCCAGGTTGACAGCGATACGCGATCTTCCGGATTCGAGCTAATCGCCGCAGACATGGCGCCATACGGAATACTCACTGTCGATAACAGCGAACCGTAAATAAAATAGGAACAGCAGATGTAGATAATTTTCGCCGTATAAGAAAAATCATGCACAAACGGCAGGAACAGAACGACCGCAATGATGCAAAACGGGTACTTCATGCGGCGCACCCAGGGGTTAAATCGTCCATGAGCCGTCAGTTTAGAGGTATCACATAAGCGCCCTACGCCAACGTCGACAAACGCATCAAAGAGTTTGGTCACAAAATAGAGTGAACCAACAATAACACCGGAAATACCGAGTACGTTGGTGTAATAAATCATTAAAAAACTATTTACCAGTCCAAGAATAAAACAGGTTCCGAGGTCACCACATAAATAACCGAATTTATCTCTTAATCCGAAAGGCCTGACGGCAATATTTTGATTGCTTCCGATCATTGTTCCATCATTAGACATGATGTTAACTCCTTAGACACATTATTCACGCAAACTATGCGTATACCGATGCTCAGCGTAATAAATCGATACGAAGTGTATTAACGGTCAGAAGTTATAACCGAGACCAACGCGATAGCGGGTCTGACGATCGTCTGTGGTTGTGGTGTTATACCCCGAGGAAACGTTACCTACCTCAACAAATGGAACCCATGAGCCTATTTTATATGCCACACGGAAGTTATATTCGTAATCGTCTTTTCGGTTGTTATATAAATCTTCGCTATCGGCAATTTTATAAATGCCATTTAGCTCAAACATCCAGTCATTGATGTTATAACCGAGCCATGCTTCCGGACGATAGACCATGCGGTCATCCTTGCCGTCAGTGTTTCTGCGCATGTACTCCTGACGATAGCGGAACGCGGTCCACCAATGGTCATTGATGTTATACTGCACGCGGATATAAGGCTTATAAATCGCGATGTTATCGCCCGTTTCGATCGCAATACCCGGCTGCCAGACAAGGTCCTTCCAGGTGAACTGGTAGCTCGCCGTATACTCGTTGCCATTACTTTCCATATTATTCCACGCATCATTAGATTGCGTATTTTCGGAACGTGAAATGGCCTCGACTGCCACACCAAAACCCGTAGCAAAACGATGCGACATATAAACACGGTCGTAATTACGACCATCATCATAATATTCATGTCGATAATCAACATAACCCGCTTGCGCGGCCGCAGAGAATAATGAAATCAGTAATAACGTGGATTTAAATTTCATGACCATCCCTCTTCACACTAAATCTAGGAAATTGCCCATCTCGCTCCGTCCATAAATGAAGAAACGATGAAGGAATAAGAATAATTTTATATTTCCACGAAAGTGTATTTTAGAAAGAAGGAAGAAACCTTTGGTATTTTGCCAAAGATTGGCATAAGTGGCAAAAACAAGAAGATAAAAAGGACGCAGATCACCAGTTGAAACATTTTATTGTAAAAATAAAAACGCTGTTTTATTTATTAAATAAAAGACATTATTCAATACATCAATACGAATTTCAGTCTGCAGGCGCAGATACAAAAAAAGCGCCATAAGGCGCTTTTTTCTGACAGCTGAAACTTACTTGCTGCCTGGGATGCTGAAACGCTTGTTGAAGCGATCAACACGGCCACCGGTAGCAACATCACGCTGCTTGCCAGTATAGAACGGGTGGCACTGACCGCACACGTCCAGGTTCAGATCGTGACCGACGGTAGAGCGGATTTTCATGACGTTACCGCAAGAGCAGTTTGCAGTAATTTCTTCGTATTTCGGGTGAATATCTTTTTTCATGGGAAAACCTCGGTTTAAGGCCGCGTCGCTCTTCCAGCCCTAACGCCAGACACCACGCGATGTTAATTATTCCCCGTCACCTTTCACGCTGCATCAACAGCCTGAAACTCTCGGGTAATGGTCATTGTTTGACGCAATCAATTTGCATCAAAGGCGGCGAATCATACAGAAATTAACCTGCTCATGCAAACTGATCCGCATTCTACCCTTCACTAATGTGTATACTAACCCGCCAGATTTCAAGTCAGGATGATTCAATGCCCGTTGCGCACGTTGCCTTACCCGTTCCGCTACCTCGCACCTTTGACTACCTTCTGCCAGAAGGCATGAGCGCCAAAGCTGGGTGTCGTGTACGCGTGCCCTTTGGCAAGCAACAGGAGCGCGTGGGCATCGTTCTATCCGTCAGCGAGCACAGCGAACTGCCGCTGAGCGAATTGAAAGCCGTTCTCGAAGTGCTGGACAGCGAGCCGGTTTATTCGACCTCCGTCTGGCGTCTACTGTTGTGGGCGGCTGACTATTATCACCATCCTATCGGCGACGTACTGTTTCACGCCCTGCCGATTCTGCTGCGCCAGGGACGCCCGGCGACAAACGCGCCTATATGGTACTGGTTTGCCACTGAAGAAGGTCAGGTTATTGATCTCAACAGCCTCAAGCGCTCTCCCAAGCAACAGCAGGCGCTGGCTGCGCTACGCCAGGGAAAAATCTGGCGCGACCAGGTGGCTGAGCTCGAATTTAATGACGCCGCATTACAGGCGCTGCGGAAAAAAGGGCTGTGCGATCTGGCGAGCGAAACGCCTGGTTTTAGCGACTGGCGTACCCACTACGCGGTTTCCGGTGAGCGTCTTCGACTGAACACCGAGCAAGCCACCGCCGTCGGAGCAATTCACAGCGCCGCGGACAGTTTTAGCGCCTGGCTATTAGCGGGCGTGACGGGCTCAGGCAAAACAGAGGTCTATCTAAGCGTACTGGAAAATGTCCTGGCCCAGGGCAAACAGGCGCTGGTGATGGTGCCGGAGATTGGCCTGACGCCGCAAACTATTGCCCGTTTTCGCGAACGCTTCAATGCGCCAGTCGAAGTCCTGCACTCCGGTTTGAACGACAGCGAACGTCTTTCGGCCTGGTTGAAAGCAAAAAATGGCGAAGCGGCGATTGTTATCGGCACGCGCTCGTCGCTGTTTACACCGTTTAAAAATCTCGGCGTGATTGTCATCGACGAAGAGCATGACAGCTCTTATAAACAGCAGGAAGGCTGGCGCTATCATGCGCGCGATCTCGCGGTTTATCGCGCCCACAGCGAGCAGATCCCGATTATTCTCGGCTCAGCCACTCCGGCTCTGGAAACGCTGTGCAACGTGCGACAGAAAAAATATCGCATGCTACGCCTGACGCGACGTGCCGGAAATGCGCGCCCCGCCACTCAGCACGTGCTGGATCTCAAAGGTCAGCAGGTGCAGGCCGGACTCGCCCCTGCGCTTATCACCCGTATGCGTCAGCACCTGCAGGCGGATAACCAGGTGATTCTGTTTTTGAACCGCCGGGGCTTTGCTCCTGCGCTGCTGTGCCATGACTGCGGCTGGATTGCCGAATGTCCGCGCTGCGATCACTACTACACGCTGCATCAGGCACAGCACCATTTACGCTGCCACCACTGCGACAGCCAGCGCCCAATACCACGTCAGTGCCCTTCCTGCGGCTCAACGCATATGGTTCCGGTTGGACTCGGCACCGAACAGCTTGAGCAGGCTCTGGCCCCTTTTTTCCCCGGCGTGCCAATCTCACGCATCGATCGCGACACCACCAGCCGTAAAGGGTCGCTGGAGCAGCATCTGGCGGAAGTACATCGCGGCGGCGCACGAATTCTGATCGGCACGCAAATGCTGGCCAAAGGCCACCACTTCCCGGACGTCACCCTGGTGGCGCTTCTGGACGTTGACGGCGCGCTGTTCTCTGCAGATTTCCGGTCAGCAGAACGCTTCGCCCAGCTTTACACGCAGGTCTCCGGGCGAGCAGGACGCGCCGGGAAACAGGGCGAAGTGGTGCTACAAACGCACCATCCTGAGCATCCGCTGCTGCAAACTTTGCTGTACAAAGGTTATGACGCGTTTGCCGAGCAGGCGCTGGCCGAGCGACAAACGCTCCAGCTTCCACCGTGGACCAGCCATGTGATCGTGCGGGCAGAAGATCATAACAACCAGCATGCGCCTATGTTCTTACAACAGTTGCGAAATCTGATCCAGGCCAGTCCGCTTGCCGATGACAAACTGTGGGTGCTCGGCCCGGTTCCCGCCCTGGCTCCCAAGCGCGGCGGTCGCTATCGCTGGCAAATTTTGTTGCAACATCCGTCGCGAATTCGCCTGCAGCATATCGTCAGCGGCACGCTGGCGCTGATCAATACGTTACCCGATGCACGTAAGGTTAAATGGGTGCTGGATGTCGATCCCATCGAGGGATAATCCCTCACGATGCGAGGCGGATCGTAAAATTAAAGATCCATCACACTTTTTATGAAAATTCTGTAACCGCTTCCATTAACTATCTGATAAAAATGTTTCAGATGAAGGCTATTCAAGGACGAGTCTGTGCCAGCAGCTCTCTGGCGAGGAGAAAGAGTGAAACCGAATAAGCAGGTTGCCGCCGCTACGATGAAAGATGTTGCTCTGAAGGCGAAAGTCTCAACGGCAACCGTATCCCGCGCATTAATGAACCCGGACAAAGTCTCGCAGTCAACCCGTAACAAGGTTGAACAGGCAGCGCTGGAAGTGGGATATTTACCCCAATCAATGGGACGCAACGTTAAGCGTAATGAATCACGTACCATTCTGGTGATTGTGCCGGATATCTGCGATCCGTTTTTTAGCGAAGTGATTCGCGGCATAGAAGTGACCGCCGCTGAGCAGGGATATCTGGTGCTTATCGGCGACTGCGCCCACCAGAATCAGCAGGAAAAGACCTTCCTCAACCTCATTATCACCAAGCAGATCGATGGCATGGTGCTGCTCAGTTCGCGCCTGCCGTTTGATGCCAGCGTGGAAGAGCAGCGCAACTTGCCGCCGATGGTCATGTCCAACGAGTTCGCGCCAGAGCTGGAACTCCCCACCGTGCACATTGATAATCTCACCGCCGCCTTCAACGCGATGAACTATCTGCTGGAACTGGGGCATAAACGCATTGGCTGTATCGCCGGACCAGAGGATATGCCGCTGTGCCATTACCGTCTGCAAGGTTACGTTCAGGCATTGCGCCGCAGTGGAATTACGGTCGATCCGCATTTCATCGCGCGCGGTGACTTTACCTATGAAGCGGGAGCCAATGCGCTTAAGCAACTCCTTGAGCTTCCACAGCCACCTACTGCGGTCTTTTGCCACAGCGATGTCATGGCGCTGGGGGCACTCTCTTACGCCAAACGTCAGGGTCTGAAGGTACCTGACGATTTATCCATCATTGGCTTTGATAATATTTCGCTCACGGAATTTTGTGATCCACCCCTGACAACCGTCGCACAGCCGCGTTTCGATATCGGACGTGAAGCTATGCTGTTACTGCTCGATCAATTACAAGGTCAGAACGTCAGCAGTGGCTCACGTTTACTGGACTGCGAGCTTATTATTCGGGGCACTACCCGGGCACTGACGTAAAGTAAAGTGCTTTCGGACTCCCCTGTCTGGTCAAAGGCCCGCCGCTTAAGTAACATGGCGGGCTGACGAACGAATAAATACAGCGAAACGATAGTGGCACAACGAGATTATGTACGTCGCGGCCAACCGGCACCTTCGCGGCGCAAGAAGAGCACATCACGGAAAAAACAACGCAATACGCCTGCGGTATCGCCCGCTATGGTTGCTATTGCTGCAGCCGTACTCGTGACCTTTATCGGTGGTCTGTACTTCATTACGCATCACAAGAAAGAAGAGTCCGAAACGCTGCAAAACCAGAAAGTCACCGGTAATGGCATCCCGCCAAAACCGGAAGAGCGCTGGCGATACATCAAAGAGCTGGAAAGCCGTCAGCCTGGCGTACGTGCGCCTACCGAACCGTCTGCAGGCGGCGAGGTACTGAACGCCGATCAGCTAACCAATGAGCAGCGCCAGTTGTTGGCGCAAATGCAGGCCGATATGCGCCAACAGCCAACGCAGCTCAACGAAGTACCATGGAACGAACAAACTGCTGAACAACGCCAGCAAACGCTGCAGCGTCAGCGTCAGGTGCAACAGCAGCAGTGGAATAACACCCAACAGCAGGCTCAACAGCCGCGTCAACGGGTAACAGAACAGCCGTACCAGCAGCAGCAAACGCGTACTGCGCAAACCGCACCGGTACAGCAGCCGAAGGCGCAGCCAAAACCTGCGGCCCAACAGCCGTATCAGGATCTACTGCAAACACCTGCGCATACCACCGCCGCTCAGCCGAAAACGCAGCCGGCCGCGCCGATAACAAATGAAACGCAGCCGCCAAAACAGACGGCGGAGAAAAAAGATGAACGCCGCTGGATGGTACAGTGCGGCTCATTTAAAGGCGCTGAGCAGGCAGAAACCGTGCGCGCGCAGTTGGCTTTTGAAGGCTTCAACTCACGTATTACCACCAATAACGGCTGGAATCGCGTGGTCATTGGTCCGGTCAAAGGCAAAGAGAATGCCGACAACACCATCAGCCGCCTGAAAGTTGCTGGTCACACAAACTGCATTCGACTCGCCACTGGGGGTTGAAACCCCCAAAATCCCCCCCATCTATACTTGCATTACGCCCCGCATACTGCGCGGGGCCTGTGTTTTGCATTTGTAACCAAGGGGTCTGCTCGTGACAACAATAGTAAGCGTACGCCGTAACGGCCATGTGGTAATCGCCGGTGATGGTCAGGCCACACTGGGTAACACCGTAATGAAAGGCAACGTGAAGAAAGTCCGCCGTCTGTACAACGACAAAGTCATCGCGGGCTTTGCGGGCGGTACTGCGGATGCATTCACGCTGTTTGAACTGTTTGAACGCAAGCTGGAAATGCACCAGGGTCACCTGGTGAAAGCTGCCGTTGAACTGGCAAAAGACTGGCGTACCGACCGTATGCTGCGCAAACTCGAAGCGCTGCTGGCCGTTGCGGATGAAACTGCATCACTCATCATCACCGGTAACGGCGACGTCATCCAGCCAGAAAACGATCTGATTGCCATCGGCTCCGGCGGTCCCTACGCCCAGGCTGCTGCACGCGCTCTGCTGGAAAACACCGAGCTTGGCGCACGCGAGATTGCTGAGAAAGCGTTGGATATTGCAGGGGATATCTGCATTTATACCAACCACTTCCATACCATCGAAGAATTGAACTCCAAAGCGTAAGGATCCCCCATGTCTGAAATGACCCCACGCGAAATTGTCAGCGAACTGAACAAACACATCATCGGCCAGGACAACGCTAAGCGTTCCGTGGCGATTGCCCTGCGTAACCGCTGGCGCCGCATGCAGCTCAACGAAGAGCTGCGCCATGAAGTTACGCCGAAAAACATTCTGATGATTGGCCCAACCGGCGTCGGTAAAACCGAAATCGCCCGTCGTCTGGCAAAACTGGCCAACGCGCCGTTCATCAAAGTTGAAGCAACGAAATTCACCGAAGTCGGCTATGTTGGTAAAGAAGTTGACTCTATCATCCGCGATCTGACCGATGCTGCCATCAAAATGGTCCGCGTTCAGGCCATCGAGAAAAACCGCTTCCGTGCCGAAGAGATGGCGGAAGAGCGCATTCTCGACGTGCTGATCCCACCAGCTAAAAATAACTGGGGACAGTCAGAGCAGCCGCAGGAACCTTCTGCAGCGCGTCAGGCGTTCCGTAAAAAACTGCGTGAAGGCCAGTTGGATGATAAAGAGATCGAAATCGATCTCGCGGCCGCACCGATGGGCGTTGAAATCATGGCGCCTCCGGGAATGGAAGAGATGACCAGCCAGCTACAGTCCATGTTCCAGAACCTGGGCGGTCAGAAGCAAAAACCGCGTAAGCTGAAAATCAAAGACGCGATGAAGCTGCTGATTGAAGAAGAAGCGGCCAAACTGGTGAATCCGGAAGAGCTGAAACAGGAAGCTATCGACGCCGTTGAGCAACACGGAATCGTGTTTATCGACGAAATCGACAAAATCTGTAAGCGCGGCGAATCCTCCGGCCCGGACGTGTCCCGTGAAGGCGTACAGCGCGACCTGCTGCCGCTGGTTGAAGGCTGCACGGTCTCCACTAAACACGGTATGGTGAAAACAGACCACATTCTGTTTATTGCCTCTGGCGCATTCCAGGTAGCGAAACCGTCTGACCTGATCCCGGAACTGCAGGGTCGTCTGCCGATTCGTGTCGAGCTGCAGGCGCTGACCACCAGCGATTTTGAGCGTATCCTTACCGAACCGAATGCCTCCATCACCGTCCAGTACAAAGCGCTGATGGCGACCGAAGGTGTGGACATCAACTTCACCGAATCGGGCATTAAACGCATTGCCGAAGCGGCCTGGCAGGTCAATGAAACCACCGAAAACATCGGTGCACGTCGTCTGCATACCGTTCTCGAGCGTCTGATGGAAGATATTTCCTATGATGCGAGCGATTTAAACGGCCAAAGCATCACAATTGATGCCGAATATGTGAGCAAACATCTGGATGCGCTGGTCGCAGATGAAGATCTGAGCCGTTTTATCCTATAATCGCGTTCAATGCATTTTCATCACTGTTGATGGGGCTGATAAAGCCCCATTTTTATTGGCGCTAAATATGACTGAACAACAAAAAATTAGCCGCTCACAAGCCTGGCTGGAAAGTTTACGACCTAAGACCTTACCGCTCGCCTTCGCGGCGATCATCGTCGGTACGGCATTAGCATGGTGGCAAGGATACTTCGATCCGCTGGTTGCTCTGTTGGCATTGATTACGGCAGGACTGCTGCAAATTCTGTCCAACCTCGCTAACGACTATGGCGATGCCGTCAAAGGCAGCGACAAGCCCGACCGCATTGGACCACTGCGCGGTATGCAAAAAGGGGTTATCACCCAACAGCAGATGAAGCGTGCGCTGATCGTTACCGTGGTGTTGATCTGTCTGTCGGGTCTGGCCCTGGTTGCTGTGGCCTGCCACACGCTGGCGGATTTTGTCGGTTTCCTGGTACTTGGTGGCCTGTCGATTATCGCGGCGATCACCTACACCGTGGGTAATCGCCCTTACGGATATATCGGTCTGGGCGATATTTCCGTGCTGGTATTCTTTGGCTGGCTTAGCGTGATGGGAAGCTGGTATCTGCAGGCGCATACGCTGATTCCGGCGCTGATTCTGCCTGCCACCGCCTGTGGCCTGCTGGCAACTGCCGTGCTCAACGTCAACAACCTGCGCGATATCAACAGCGACAGAGAGAACGGCAAGAACACGCTGGTAGTACGTTTAGGTGCCGTCAATGCCCGCCGCTACCATGCCTGCCTGCTGATGGGTACGCTGGTCTGCCTGGCGCTGTTTAACCTGTTTTCGCTACAAAGTCTGTGGGGATGGCTGTTTATCCTTGCCGCTCCGCTGCTTTTCAAACAGGCGCGTTACGTGATGCGCGAAATGGATCCTGCGGCAATGCGTCCGATGCTGGAACGCACCGTAAAAGCGGCGCTATTAACTAACTTGCTGTTTGTCGTTGGAATTTTCTTAAGTCAGTGGTCTCTTTAACTGACAAATATCAATTAACAATTGATGATTTTGCCAACAGTACACATAGCGCGATATACTAAAAATTCTCGCAGCAACTGAACGTTAAGCCTATGAAATACGATACATCCGAGCTTTGTGACATCTATCAGGAAGATGTCAACGTCGTGGAACCGCTGTTCTCTAACTTTGGAGGACGGTCGTCGTTTGGCGGACAAATCATCACGGTAAAATGTTTCGAGGACAACGGGTTGCTGTACGATCTGCTCGAACAAAATGGCCGTGGTCGCATTCTGCTGGTCGATGGCGGCGGTTCTGTCCGTCGTGCGCTGGTCGATGCCGAACTGGCACGACTGGCCGTACAGAATGAATGGGAAGGTCTGGTCATCTACGGCTCAGTCCGCCAGGTAGACGATCTGGAAGAACTGGATATCGGCATTCAGGCGATTGCCGCAATTCCGGTAGGTGCTTCAGGAGAGGGGATTGGGGAAAGCGATGTGCGCGTCAACTTTGGCGGCGTGACATTCTTCTCCGGCGACCACCTGTACGCCGACAACACCGGGATAATCCTCTCCGAAGACCCGCTCGATATCGAGTAAGTGAAAAAGGCCATCAGCAAGTTTGATGGCCTTTTATTTTCTTCATTCATCCGATTTGTAGTGAATGACCTTAACATCATAATTCCCAGCTCTTGCTTCAACAACGACACTCATCATCTCGCGACTTGCAGGATAAGATTCAACGTATACGTTTAATTTTTCTTCTGCTCTGTGAATATCATTCTTAGGTATCCCCGTAAAAACTATTTCACTGCGTTGAAGATGGCTAATCTCATCTGTATGGCTTACAAAAAACCAGTCGCTGGATACCCTTGGAACCTGTTTAATCAATTTCGGCGTTAATAATTGATAAATTAATAAATCATGCTGCGTATAGCATTTTTTTGTAAAGACACTCACCATGAAATAACAATAAAGCAGCGCAAAAAAAAGCATAGATACAATAATAACACCTAATCGTCGAAACGTCATATACGGCGTTCCCGAACATAATTTGGATTCACAACTGGTTTTATTACATCCATAAATAAGTGTAAGGCCAAAAATCCTGTAAGGATTCGAAACGATGTGACGTACTCAAGAATATAGACAAAGCAATACCTTGCAGAATTCGCTCCTGCAATCCTCGTCGCACCATGAATCTACGATATATACCAGTATTAATATTTAGACCGTGAATGCTTTTAGACATACTTTGATGGTAATTTACTTCATAAAATTCACTATCACCACCACGAGGTCTTGTCATTTCAAACCATAATTTTTCAGCGCCTGCCGGATTAGCGTGGCCTAAATCAATCCACCCTAGATTATCTGTATAGATAAGACCATATCTAATATCTCTGGTGATAAATCGATCCGAATTATCAATAATATCGTTTCTTTTTGTCATATCGTATTCTTTGAAATTTGAGAATTACGATATCCTAAAGTCTACATAGTAAAAAGGCATCCATTATGGATGCCTTTTTAAAGAAATCAGAATTAGACTTCTTCCATACGCCCCAACAGGGCATGCAGACGATCCTGCCAGCCGTTCTGCTGTTCTTTCAGGTTGTTGTTCTCACGCTCCAGCTCTTCACGCTGCTGCTGTGCAGACTGAACTTCCTGCGACAGTGAGTTGTTCTTTTCTTTCAGCTCTTCGATTTCCATCTGCAACAGCGTGATGGTATCAATCGCCTGCTGTACTTTTGCTTCCAGTTTCTCAAACACTTCTAATGACATCGTCATACCTCTCCTGAATTGCAAGGCGTTGATGGATAAAAATCCTCGTCCCGATAACCGGCGACGCCTTAATAAAAACGAGCGCACTCTACTTAACACCGATTGTATGAAGCCGCGTCATCCCTGTCCAGCGGCATCCCGCGCAGATTGCGGTTTGCAACACTTTTCGTCTTTCTCCTGGTGACATTACTATCATAACTCTTAAGTGTTAACGAATTGATCATTGAAATGATTCAGCTCACACTATTTTTGTATAACAAATACCGCGAAATGGCGCGATAACGCTCATTTTGTTGATGGAGTACACACATTTCAATTTCGATATTTCTCGTTTTTGAGCGTTAACGATAAATTAACAGTGTGCCTACCGGCTCCGGGGATGTCAGTGACCTTCTCGCATACAATAAACATTAAACTCTCTTCAGGATCCGATTATGAGTCAAACATCAACCTTAAAAGGCCAGTGCATTGCTGAATTCCTCGGTACCGGGTTGTTGATTTTCTTCGGTGTGGGATGTGTCGCTGCACTCAAAGTTGCTGGGGCTACTTTTGGTCAGTGGGAAATCAGTATCATCTGGGGTCTGGGGGTAGCGATGGCTATCTATCTGACCGCAGGCGTTTCTGGTGCACACCTGAATCCAGCGGTAACCATCGCACTCTGGCTGTTCGCCTGTTTTGATAAACGCAAAGTTGCTCCTTTTATTATTTCGCAAATTGCCGGCGCCTTTTGCGCAGCGGCACTGGTTTACGGGCTTTATTACAATCTTTTCATCGATTTCGAACAAACTAACCATATCGTGCGCGGCAGTACCGAGAGCCTGGGTCTGGCAGGTACTTTCTCGACCTATCCGAACCCGCATATCAATTTTGTGCAGGCCTTCGCGGTTGAAATGGTCATTACCGCTATTCTAATGGGGCTGATTCTGGCTCTGACCGACGATGGTAACGGTGTACCTCGTGGTCCGCTGGCACCACTGCTGATCGGCTTGTTGATTGCCGTTATTGGTGCTTCCATGGGTCCGCTGACAGGTTTTGCGATGAACCCGGCACGTGACTTCGGACCGAAACTCTTCGCCTGGATGGCCGGATGGGGTGAGATTGCCTTCACGGGTGGTCGTGATATCCCTTACTTCCTGGTCCCGGTGTTTGGCCCGATTACCGGCGCGATTTTAGGCGCATGGGCATATCGCAAACTGATTGGTCGCCATTTACCGTGCGATGTCTGCGCGATTGAAGAGAAAGACGTTGCGACCAACACTCAACAAAAAGCTTCGCAGTAATGTGACTACGGGACAAATAATCATGACTGAAAAAAAATATATCGTTGCGCTCGACCAGGGCACCACCAGCTCCCGCGCGGTCGTAATGGACCACGATGCGAATATCGTTAGCGTTTCACAGCGCGAATTCGAGCAAATCTACCCGAAAGCAGGTTGGGTAGAACATGACCCAATGGAAATTTGGGCGACCCAAAGCTCCACGCTGGTAGAAGTTCTGGCGAAAGCCGATATCAGTTCCGATGAAATTGCAGCGATCGGTATTACCAACCAGCGTGAAACCACCATCGTCTGGGAACGTGAGACCGGTAAACCTATCTATAACGCAATTGTGTGGCAGTGTCGTCGTACCGCGGATATCTGCGAAAAGCTCAAGCGCGACGGTATGGAAGAGTACATCCGTAATAACACGGGTCTGGTAATTGACCCGTACTTTTCCGGCACTAAAGTGAAGTGGATCCTCGACCACGTGGAAGGCTCACGTGAGCGCGCTCGTCGCGGCGAACTGCTGTTCGGTACGGTAGACACCTGGCTTATCTGGAAAATGACGCAGGGACGCGTACACGTAACGGATTACACCAACGCCTCTCGTACCATGCTGTTCAACATCCACTCCCTGGACTGGGATGACACGATGCTGGATGCGCTGGATATTCCGCGTGCAATGCTGCCAGAAGTGCGTCGTTCTTCTGAAGTGTACGGCCAGACCAACATCGGTGGTAAAGGCGGCATTCGTATTCCTATCTCCGGTATTGCCGGTGACCAGCAGGCCGCTCTGTTTGGCCAGCTGTGCGTGAAGGAAGGGATGGCGAAAAACACTTACGGTACCGGCTGCTTCATGCTGATGAACACTGGCGAGAAAGCCGTTAAGTCCGAAAATGGACTACTGACCACCATCGCCTGCGGGCCGACCGGGGAAGTGAACTACGCGCTGGAAGGTGCGGTATTTATGGCTGGCGCATCCATCCAGTGGCTGCGCGATGAAATGAAACTCATCAGCGATGCATTCGACTCTGAATATTTCGCCACCAAAGTGAAAGATACCAACGGCGTGTACGTCGTTCCGGCATTCACAGGCCTTGGCGCACCGTACTGGGACCCGTATGCACGCGGAGCCATCTTCGGCCTGACCCGTGGCGTAAACTCCAACCACATCATCCGCGCAACGCTTGAGTCTATCGCTTACCAGACCCGTGACGTACTGGAAGCGATGCAGGCTGACTCCGGTATTCGCCTGCACGCCCTGCGCGTCGATGGCGGTGCGGTCGCCAACAACTTCCTGATGCAGTTCCAGTCCGATATTCTCGGCACGCGCGTTGAGCGCCCGGAAGTCCGCGAAGTCACCGCATTGGGTGCGGCGTACCTTGCCGGTCTGGCAGTAGGTTTCTGGCAGAATCTGGATGAACTGCAGGAGAAAGCGGTCATCGAGCGTGAATTCCGCCCGGGCATCGAAACCACCGAGCGTAATTTCCGTTACAGCGGCTGGAAAAAAGCGGTCAAACGCGCCATGGCGTGGGAAGATCACGACGAGTAATTCGTCATTGCCGGATGGCGACTTTACCTTGTCCGGCAATATCTTCGTGCGGGGGCAACCCCGCACACACATCAATAATCTAGTCCCCTCCCCTGTGCTACACTTCGCGCCATTCCTTTCAGCTACGAGTTTGCAATGAGACGAGAACTTGCCATTGAATTTTCACGCGTGACCGAAGCGGCCGCGCTGGCTGGCTATAAATGGCTGGGCCGCGGCGATAAAAATACCGCTGATGGCGCGGCGGTGAACGCCATGCGTATTATGCTCAACCAGGTCAACATCGACGGCACCATCGTGATTGGCGAGGGTGAGATTGATGAAGCGCCGATGCTGTTTATCGGAGAGAAAGTCGGAACCGGCCACGGTGATGCGGTCGACATCGCCGTCGATCCTATCGAAGGCACGCGTATGACGGCAATGGGCCAGGCGAATGCGCTGGCGGTGCTGGCTGTAGGCGATAAAGGCTGTTTCCTGAACGCGCCAGACATGTACATGGAAAAGCTGATTGTCGGCCCTGGCGCAAAAGGGTCCATCGACCTGAACCTGTCGCTGGAAACCAACCTGCGAAACATTGCAGCCGCGCTGAACAAACCACTGAGTGACCTGACCGTCACCATCCTGGCAAAACCACGCCATGACGAGGTTATTGCAGAGATGGCGAAACTGGGCGTGCGCGTCTTCGCCATTCCTGACGGCGACGTTGCGGCCTCGATTCTGACCTGTATGCCTGACAGCGAAGTTGACGTGCTGTACGGTATTGGCGGCGCACCGGAAGGCGTGGTTTCCGCGGCCGTCATCCGCGCGCTGGACGGCGACATGCAGGGCCGCCTGCTGGCGCGCCATGACGTCAAAGGCGACAGCGAAGAGAACCGTCGTATTGGCGAACAGGAACTGGCCCGCTGCACCGCGATGGGCATTGAAGCGGGCAAAGCGCTGCGTCTGGATGAAATGGCGCGCAGCGACAACGTCATTTTCTCCGCTACCGGCATCACCAAAGGCGATCTGCTGGAAGGGATCAGCCGTAAAGGCAATATCGCAACCACCGAAACGCTGTTGATCCGCGGCAAATCACGCACGATCCGCCGCATTCAGTCGATTCACTACCTCGATCGCAAAGATCCCGATGTGCAGGCGCACATCCTGTAATTGATTTGATCAATAGAGCCTTCCAGCCCATCCGGGCTGGAAATCTTTCGTCCAACGAACGAAGATAAGGCAATCAAAGCAGACAGGAGAAAACCATGGCAGATTGGGTAACAGGCAAAGTCACAAAGGTGCAGAACTGGACCGATGCCCTGTTTAGTTTGACCGTGCGAGCTCCGGTTCTTCCTTTCACTGCAGGTCAGTTCACCAAGCTTGGCCTTGAGATCGACGGTGAGCGCGTCCAGCGCGCCTATTCCTACGTCAATGCGCCCGATAACCCCGACTTAGAATTTTATCTGGTGACGGTTCCCGACGGCAAACTCAGCCCTCGACTGGCGGCGCTAAAGCCTGGCGATGAAGTTCAGGTGGTGAGTGAGGCCGCTGGTTTCTTCGTGCTGGATGAAGTCCCTGATTGCGAAACGCTATGGATGCTGGCAACCGGCACGGCTATCGGCCCGTATTTGTCGATTCTGCAACTAGGCAAAGATCTGGGTCGCTTTAAAAATCTGGTGCTAGTCCACGCCGCACGCTATGCCGCCGATTTGAGCTACCTGCCATTGATGCAGGCGCTGGAAAAGCGCTACGAAGGTAAATTACGCATCCAGACGGTTGTTAGCCGTGAGACAGCCGTAGATTCGCTGACCGGGCGTGTACCGGCGCTGATTGAAAGCGGTGAACTGGAAAAGGCGGTAGGGCTGCCAATGGATAAAGAAACCAGCCATGTGATGTTGTGCGGAAATCCACAAATGGTACGCGACACGCAGCAACTGCTGAAAGAGACCCGGCAGATGACCAAACATCTGCGCCGTCGACCGGGCCATATGACTGCTGAACACTACTGGTGAGGGTTGCCGGGAGGCGCTTGCGCTTCTCCGGTCGACAACTACTGGCGCTCGGCTTTGTACTTTACGTCCTGCGTATCCTTACCATATTTATTTTCGTCCTGGGTGCCAATGAACGCGCCCAGATCGATGAGCATGCCGACCAGAATGAGCGTCGGAACAAAGCGACCAACCGCCCATTGCCAGACGCCGGGTAACATCGTCCAATTTCCGGCCAGCAGCATCCACGCCAAAATCATCAGCAGCGCCCACGCTCCAGAACGTCCCCGATCGTGCAGGCGTTTTACCGTCACTGCCGCCGTCGGCCATAGCAGACAAACCAGACAAAATGCCGCAGTCTGAATATCGAGTAATTGCTTGCTCGCCAGCGAGAACAAAACCAGCATTCCGACGATCCACAGACCTATCCAAATCCAGAAATCACAGCGCCCGATGCGCCCTTTAAATGAGAATAACCACTGCTGTATGGTCATGTAAGTTCCTTTATTATTACCTTCCAGAACAGTTTACCCTTTTGACAAGCCCGACAGTTACCGTTTTAATCGTGAGCAGTCATAACGAAAGGTACGATTGATGAAGCAAGGATTTACACTGTTTTTATTATTGTTTTCAGCCTTCACCGCGAGCGTTGCGGCACGGGCGGAAGAGCCATCGACGGCAACCACGGCCCCCTATTTACTGGCGGGTGCGCCGACCTTTGACCTGTCGATTAGCCAGTTTCGCGAAAACTTTAATACGCAGAATCCGAAGCTTATCCTGAATGAGTTCCGCGCCATCGACAGCAGCCGCGATCGGGCGAACCTCACCCGCGCGGCCAGTAAAATCAATGAAAACCTGTATGCGTCCTCCGCCCTTGAGCGCGGCACGCTAAAAATCAAAAGTATGCAGATAACCTGGTTGCCGATTCAGGGACCAGAACAAAAGGCGGCCAAAGCGAAAGCGCTGGAATACATGACCGCCGTCATTCGTACCGTCGCGCCGCTACTGACGAAAGAGCAGAGCCAGAAAAAGCTGCAAAAACTGCTCGCTGCCGGCAAAGGTAAACACTATTACGCCGAAACAGAAGGCGCAATTCGCTATGTTGTGGCAGATAACGGTGAAAAAGGGCTGACCTTCGCTGTTGAACCGATTAAGCTGGCACTATCAGAAAGTCTTGAGAAGGCGAATTGATGACAAAAAGCAAAGCCTTTCCGCAGACGAATCTCTATACTGTTTCACAGACCATGCTGCCCTGACGGGCGGCCATATTCCTTAATTCGCTGACAAGCGTGGAGAAATGAAATGCGACATCCTTTAGTGATGGGTAACTGGAAACTGAACGGCAGCCGCCACATGGTAAACGAACTGGTTGCTAATCTGCGTAAAGAACTGGCTGGCGTTGCTGGCTGTGCAGTAGCAATCGCTCCGCCGGAAATGTATATCGACCTGGCGAAACACGCCGCTGCCGGTAGCCACATTATCCTGGGCGCGCAGAACGTTGACCTGAACCTGTCTGGCGCATTTACCGGTGAAACAAGTGCTGAAATGCTGAAAGATATCGGCGCGCAGTACATCATTATCGGTCACTCTGAACGTCGTACTTACCACAAAGAGTCTGACGAGCTGATCGCTAAAAAATTCGCCGTGCTGAAAGAACAAGGTCTGACTCCGGTTCTGTGCATCGGTGAAACCGAAGCAGAAAACGAAGCGGGCAAAACTGAAGAAGTCTGTGCACGTCAGATCGACGCCGTTCTGAAAACTCAGGGCGCGGCAGCATTCGAAGGCGTCGTTATCGCTTACGAACCAGTTTGGGCTATCGGTACCGGTAAATCTGCAACTCCTGCTCAGGCTCAGGCTGTTCACAAATTCATTCGTGACCACATTGCTAAAGCTGACGCGAAAATCGCTGAACAAGTTATCATCCAGTACGGCGGTTCCGTAAACGCAGCGAACGCAGCAGAACTGTTCGCTCAGCCGGACATCGATGGCGCGCTGGTTGGCGGTGCTTCTCTGAAAGCAGATGCCTTCGCGGTCATCGTTAAAGCAGCAGAAGCGGCTAAACAGGCGTAATGCTGTTGAGGCGGGTAGCGCTTCGCTGACCCGTCCTCCAAGACTGTAGGCCCGGTAAGCGTTAGCGCTACCGGGCTTTTTTTACAACTTACCCAACACGCTAAACCACAGATAATCCAGCGGCAGAAGAAGCAGATATGTTGCCGTCGCCAGCGCGATACACAGCAGCATCCCCGCCCTCGCAGGCACTTTCCCAAGCGCCATCGCCACCACAATCGGCGAAGCCTGATACGGCAGTAGCGGTGTGGAATACCCCAATACCTGAATCATAATTACCGACAGCAGCGGGAACCCAGTCGCATCGGCAAAACTTTGCGCCAGAGTGGTATACAGCGCCGGAACGCCGTTCGCCGTCATAATAAAATTGAGTGCGGTGGTAATGCCGGTCAGCGCGAGAAAGCTGGTAAATGGTTTTTCCGCATCCAGCGGCATCACCTGTAACAGCGCCTCGCCCACTGCATTGCCAATGCCGGTCTGGGTAACGGTAATTGCCAACCCCAGAATCCCCGCCACGTAAATGCAGGTCCTGATATTTACCCCGGAGGAAAACTCGTCGCCATTGATAAAACCAACCCGTGGTAGCAGCGTGATAACCGCCGCCGCCAGCCCGGTCCACGCAGGCCCTATACCGTGCCAGCTTTCACTTACCCACAGCAGCAGCACCACTGCTAGCATCCAGGCCAGGCGTTTTTCATCCCGGCTCATTGGTTCCGCTGGCGTGAGATCGCGCGGTGCGTGGGGCTTGCCAGGGAACAGCCAGCAGATAAGCATGATGAGCACCGCGCCTTTAAGCCAGCCCAGAACCGGCGTATGCAGCAGCAAATAGGGAAGATAATTGAGGTGGATGCCGTAAGAGCCTTCCGCCGCGCCGCTCATTACCAGATTTGGCACGTTAGCGGGTAAAATCGTCGCGGAAAGCTGGAACGTCCCAAACCCGACGGCCAGCGCCAGACCATACCAGGCGCGCGTACCCTCGTTAATTCCGGCACGCTTCGCCATTGCGGCAACAATCGGCATCAGCAGCGCAATACGCCCCATATTGGACGGCATCACAAACGCCAGCGCGTAACTGAGCAGCACCACGCTCGCTACCATTAACGGCCAGGAATCGGTCAATCGCGATGACAGCGCTCTCGCCGCCCTGTCCGCCAGCCCCGTTTTGCGAATCGCGATACCCAGCACAAAACCACTAAAGACCAGCCAGAATGCCGAAGACGCAAATCCGCCAAAGATCACATCCGCAGGTGCGATTTTGGCGACCATTGCTACGGCAAAGAACAGCAGCGCCGTTATAAACTCCGGCAGTAGCGACGTCGCCCAGAGCAGGATGGTAATGCCAACCACCAGAGAGGGGATAAACAGAGGGTGTGTAAGCCAGAGCGACATGCCTGTCTCCTGTTGTTTTTTTCAACAAGAATACGGGGACAGACATGCGGAGTAAATGCCAGATTAGGTGGGGTTAACGCAGAATATCACATTGATGATCCTGAATTTCCTCAGCGGAGGCGAGATTGAGCGACAACAGATTGCGCTGGGTCGCCAGCAGGACAAAGGACTCATCGCTCTGACGCACCATCGCCAGCGCATAGCTGCCCATGTGCTCACGCGCATCCGGCACCTCTTCTGCCAGCATCATAAACGGGCTGCGTTGCGCCAGTTCATTTTCCGTGACGCGACGCGCCAGATATTCATGACCGCGCAGCCCACCCGGTAATGGCAGCCAACGAGTGCTGATTTTCGCCAGATTGTCATCCAGCTGTTTTCTGACATCGGTTCGCAGGCAGGAGATATGAATATGCAGATGATTTTGCGTACGCCCGCTACGCGAGTTAATGGTCAGCGATACCGCTTTGTCAGGGATTTCCTGACCGTATTTTTGGCTCATAAAGCTGCGCGCCTGCCAGGCCAGCCAGAAAAAGTTCGGCGTACCTGATTTCAGCAGCAGCGGGCTTTCCGTTCCGTTGATGCGCCAGGTCGGCATCAACAGGTATTGCAGTGGGCCGTTACGATCCTTGAACACCACATATCCGGCATCCGGCTTCACTTCGGCGCACGGCGTGGGATCCTGCTGCTGCAACTGGTGCGGCAGGCATTGCTGAAGAACAATCTGGCGTAATGCGTCCGGGTTACCAGTGAATTTCCAGTACCCGATACCTGCAGCAGCGGCGACTACAATCACCGCCAGCAAAAGATAGCCTGCTTTTTTCATTACGCGTTCCCTGTATCTCATTGAAGGGCAAGAGTAACGCAAAACCATGACAAATAAAAAACCCGGTCGCGTTATGCCACCGGGTCGGTAAATCACAGACTTATTTAGCGCTTGCTGATCTGGTCAAACGTACCACCGTTAGAGAAGTGCTCTTTCTGTGCTTTCGTCCAGCCGCCAAACTCTTCGTCGATGGTGAACAATTTCAGCTTCGGAAATGCATTTTCGTATTTCTTCGCAACGTCTGCATCACGCGGACGATAGTAGTTTTTCGCTGCAATTTCCTGACCTTCCGGAGAGTAGAGATATTTCAGGTAGGCTTCCGCCACCGTTTTGGTGTCTTTCTTTTCCACGACTTTATCGACCACAGAAACGGTCGGTTCCGCGAGGATAGATTCACTCGGCGTCACTATCTCGAATTTGTCTTTGCCCAGCTCGTTTGTCGCCAGCAGGGCTTCGTTTTCCCAGGCGATCAGCACATCACCGATACCGCGCTCAACGAAGGTATTGGTTGAGCCACGCGCCCCGGAGTCCAGCACTTCAACATTCTTATACAGGGCCTTCACGAAGTCTTGTGCCTTGGCCTGATCGTTGTTGTTGTGGTGCAAGGCGTAGCCCCATGCCGCCAGATAGTTCCAGCGTGCGCCGCCTGAGCTTTTCGGGTTTGGCGTAATGACCGACACGCCTGGTTTGATCAGATCGTTCCAGTCATGAATTTGTTTGGGGTTGCCTTTGCGGACCAGGAAAACGATGGTGGAGGTGTATGGCGCGGAGTTATCCGGCAGACGCTTAATCCAGTTTTTATCGATACGGCCACGTTCAGCAATGGCATCCACATCGTAAGCCAGCGCCAGCGTCACGACATCGGCTTCAATGCCGTTAATGACGGAGGTCGCTTGTTTACCCGAACCGCCATGCGACTGGCGGATCACGACGTTGTCGCCCGTTTCCTGCTTCCAGTGCGCGCTAAAGGCCTTATTGTACTGCTCGTACAGTTCACGCGTTGGATCGTACGATACGTTAAGTAACTGAATATCCTTTGCCAGAACGCTGGTCGATGCCAGCAATAATGTTAACCCTACGCCCCATTTGTTCATCGCCCAGCTCTCTTATGTGGTGTTGTGATGAGCAAAGCGTGCCAGAAAGGTATCCAAACATTAAAGAATAAAAAAAGATTTGCTATAACTTGGGGGAATAAATGCGGGGAATGGTGCCGAATGGTGGTTAGCGGCTCATCAGGCCTACAAGTCTTTGCAACCTGTAGGCCTGATGCGCTTAGCGCCATCAGGCGCGGAAAAAACAATCAGTACAGTTTTTTCGCGCAGTCCAGCCAGTCACCTTTGAACGGACGCTTCATGTTTTCAATCGCGTCGATGATGTCGTGGTGAACCAGTTGCTCGTTCTGAATACCTACACAGCGACCGCCGTGACCGGCCAACAGCAGTTCAATGGCATATGCGCCCATACGGGACGCCAAGATACGGTCGTAAGGCACCGGAGAACCACCACGCTGGATGTGACCCAGTACGGTTGAGCGCGTTTCACGACCCGTTTCTTTCTCGATGTAATGCGCCAGTTCGTCAACGTCACACATGTGCTCAGTGATCGCCACAATCGCGTGTTTTTTACCTTTCGCGATGCCTGCTTTGATTTCAGCAACCAGATCGTCACGGCTGAATTCCACTTCCGGAACCACCACGAACTCACAGCCGCCAGCAATGGCAGCCGCCAGGGTCAGATCGCCACAGTAGCGGCCCATCACTTCAACGATGGAAATACGCTGGTGAGAAGAAGAGGTATCACGCAGACGGTCAATCGCTTCGACTACGGTACCCAGAGCGGTGAAATAACCGATGGTGTAGTCGGTGCCTTTGATATCGTTGTCGATAGTGCCAGGCAGACCGATGCATGGGAAGCCCATTTCAGTCAGGCGTTTTGCCCCCATGTATGAACCATCACCACCGATAACAACCAGTGCGTCAATGCCACGCTTTTTCAGGTTTTCGATAGCCACGGCACGCACGTTTTCGTCGCGGAATTCCGGGAAGCGGGCAGAACCGAGGAATGTACCGCCACGGTTGATCATGTCGGACACGCTGTAGCGGTCAAGTTGAACCATACGGTCTTCATACAAACCCAGGTAGCCATCATGGATCCCCATGACTTCCAGCCCTTCCGTCAACGCTGCACGTACAACACCACGGATTGCTGCGTTCATGCCCGGCGCATCACCGCCGCTTGTCAACACACCGATTTTCTTAATCATGACTACCTCTGAACTTTGGAATGCAAAATGAAATCTGCTGCCGGAAGTCGATTCCGCATATCGAAACGATCCAACGAATATGCAGATAGTATAACAATCACTTCCTGCTGAATTGATTCAGGTCAGGCCAAATGGTGGTAATTTATACACAAAATGCTGGCCCGGTTCACTTTTTTTACAACGAATTATAAAAGCTCAAACATCTTGCCTTCCTTGGGTACGACCGAACAGGGATCCTGATGAATGATGACATCCGATCCCGGGAAACGCCGTAAAATTGCCTGCTCTACCTGTTCAGCCACTAAATGCGCCTGAACGAGCGGCAGATTATCTTCCATTTCCAAATGAATCTGAATAAAGCGGGTCGGCCCTGACTGCCGCGTGCGAAGATCGTGAGCGCCGCTGACTCCAGGCCATGACGTCACAATATCAATAATTTCCTGACGTTCTTCATCGGGTAAAGCGCGATCCAGCAAAGACTGTACCGCCTCATAACCCATGCGTAATGCACTATATAAAATATAGATGCCAATCCCGAGCGCAAACAAGGCATCTGCGCGATGCCAGCCGTACCATGCCAGCCCAAGCGCCACGAGAATTGCACCGTTCATCATAACATCAGACTGATAATGAAGCATATCCGCCCTAACGGCCTGACTTTGCGTACGCTTCACTACCCAGCGCTGAAACGAGACCAGAATGATTGTACACACTAACGCAATGATGGTGACAACCACCCCGACGCCAGGATCTTTCATTGGCGTGGGTTGGATGAGATGCTGAATCCCGGTCAGGAATAAAAACAGCGCCGAACCGGAAATAAACATGCTTTGCGCCAGCGCCGCCAGCGATTCCGCTTTTCCGTGTCCGAACGTATGTTCATCATCGGCCGGTTGCAAAGAATAGCGCACCACCAACAGGTTGGTTAACGACGCGGCGATGTCCACCAAAGAATCCACCAGCGCAGCCAGAATACTGACCGATCCGGTGTACCACCACGCAAAAATCTTGATCAAAAGTAACAGCGATGCCATTACGGTCGCCGCGATTGCCGCCCGGCTAACCAGCCGCCCATAGGTTTGATTCATAAACACTCCTGCCAGGATATGCCGCTAGTATAACGGATGAAGTAAAACAGTC
>NZ_SZWS01000045.1:52124-78775 GCF_005281245.1 Citrobacter sp. wls826 | reverse complement strand
CAATAACCGAGTGACAAATTTTGGGCAAAAAAAACCCCCACATCATGTGGGGGAAGACAGGGATGGTGTCTATGGCAAGGAAAACAGGGTTACTACTGGGAACGTGAGTTGCTACTACTCAATAAATTCAACGATGAGCTTTTTTTCCAGTGCGCTACGTCGCGCAGTTGCTCCATTCGTTGTTCATGTCTCTCATTTAAAACCGCTTGCTGCTCGGGCGTTAACAGGCGATACATCTGGTTGCGAACCTTGGCTATTTCAACCTGGCGGGCAACCTGTTCTTGCGCCATTCTTTCTGCCTGAGCGCGCACAGCGCGTTCATCAAATTTCTCTGCGGTGACAAGGCGATGCATTGTCTCCATTTCGCTAACATTAACAGGAGGCTGTTCGTGTCTTGCCTGCTGCATTAAATCTCGCATCTGTTGACGTTGATGTTCGGTTAAACTGATACCGTCGAACATGTGGCTCTGAACGCTGCGTTGCGCGGAGCCTTCACCCAGGTGCCAGTGATCGCCTGTGACGACTTCAGCTGCATGGCTTAAAGTACTCAGTGCCAGCGTTGAGGCCATGACGGCAGCGGTAACTTTGCCCATCACTTGCTCCCAAAATCTTTTCTGTCGCGATTCAACGAGAGACAGTTTACGATTCGGGCTGCAAACATGCGTCAGGGGGTGTAAAACAACGTAAAGTCATAGATTAGCGACGCCTGATGACGTAATTTCTGCCTCGGAGGTACGTAAACAATGAATAAAATCCTGTTAGTTGATGATGACCGAGAGCTGACTTCCCTGTTAAAGGAGTTGCTCGAAATGGAAGGTTTCGATGTGCTGGTTGCCTATGATGGGGAACAGGCGCTTGAGCTTCTGGATGACAGCATCGATTTACTTTTGCTCGACGTCATGATGCCGAAGAAAAATGGCATTGATACGCTGAAAGCACTTCGTCAGACACACCAGACACCCGTAATCATGCTGACCGCTCGCGGCAGCGAATTGGATCGCGTACTTGGCCTTGAGCTGGGCGCGGACGACTATTTACCCAAACCGTTTAACGACCGTGAACTGGTCGCGCGCATCCGCGCTATTTTGCGTCGCTCACACTGGAGCGAACAGCAGCAGAACAGCGACAACGGTTCGCCGACTCTGGAAGTGGATGCGTTAAGCCTTAATCCGGGTCGCCAGGAAGCCAGCTTTGACGGGCAAACCCTGGAATTAACCGGCACCGAATTCACCCTGCTCTATTTGCTGGCACAGCATCTCGGTCAGGTGGTTTCGCGTGAACACCTGAGCCAGGAAGTGCTGGGCAAACGCCTGACGCCTTTTGATCGCGCGATCGACATGCATATCTCGAACCTGCGTCGTAAGCTGCCAGAACGTAAAGACGGACACCCGTGGTTTAAAACCCTGCGCGGTCGCGGCTACCTGATGGTCTCCGCTTCATGATAGGGAGCTTAACCGCACGCATCTTTGCCATCTTCTGGTTGACGCTGGCACTGGTGTTGATGTTGGTACTGATGTTACCCAAGCTTGATTCACGCCAGATGACCGAGCTACTGGACAGCGAGCAGCGCCAGGGGTTGATGATTGAGCAACACGTTGAAGCTGAACTGGCGAACGATCCACCCAATGATTTAATGTGGTGGCGTCGCTTGTTTCGGGCGATAGACAAGTGGGCGCCGCCAGGACAGCGGTTATTGCTTGTTACGACGGAAGGACGCGTGATCGGCGCAGAACGCAACGAAATGCAGATCATTCGTAACTTTATTGGTCAGGCCGATAACGCCGACCATCCGCAAAAGAAAAAATACGGTCGCGTTGAGATGGTCGGGCCTTTCTCCGTCAGAGACGGCGAAGATAACTACCAGCTGTATCTCATTCGACCTGCCAGCAGCTCACAATCTGATTTTATCAATCTGTTGTTCGACCGACCGCTGTTGTTGCTGATTGTCACCATGTTAGTCAGCTCTCCGCTATTGCTCTGGCTTGCCTGGAGTCTGGCGAAACCGGCGCGTAAGTTGAAAAACGCGGCGGATGAAGTGGCCCAGGGCAACCTGCGTCAGCATCCGGAACTGGAAGCCGGTCCGCAGGAATTTCTGGCGGCAGGCGCCAGCTTTAACCAGATGGTGACGGCGCTGGAGCGAATGATGACCTCGCAGCAACGCCTGCTGTCGGACATCTCTCACGAGTTGAGAACGCCGTTGACGCGTCTGCAGTTGGGCACCGCGCTGCTGCGCCGTCGTAGCGGTGAAAGCAAAGAGCTGGAGCGTATTGAAACAGAAGCGCATCGGCTGGACAGCATGATCAACGACCTGCTGGTGATGTCACGCAATCAGCAGAAAAACGCGCTGGTCAGTGAAACGGTGAAAGCCAATCAGCTGTGGGGCGAAGTGCTGGATAACGCCGCCTTTGAAGCCGAGCAGATGGGTAAATCACTCACGGTGAATTTCCCGCCGGGCCCGTGGCCGCTGTACGGCAACCCAAATGCGCTGGAAAGCGCGCTGGAAAACATTGTGCGCAACGCCCTGCGTTATTCACACACGCAGATTGAAGTTGGCTTCGCGGTGGATATCGATGGGATTACCATCACCGTCGACGACGATGGCCCGGGCGTTAGCCCTGAAGACCGAGAACAGATTTTCCGTCCGTTCTATCGTACCGATGAGGCGCGCGATCGCGAGTCTGGCGGAACAGGTCTGGGTCTGGCGATTGTTGAAACCGCAATCCAACAGCATCGTGGCTGGGTGAAAGCCGAAGACAGCCCGCTGGGTGGTTTACGGCTGGTAATTTGGTTGCCGCTGTATAAACGCGCTTAACAGGCTTCCCCGGTAACGTCGTACCGGGGAAGTTCTCACATTATGCTGCCACAGTCGCAGCCGCTAGCTTTTGCTTTTTAATCCGCTTCACCAGAATGGTCGAACAGATAAAGCCCATTAAGCTGAACGCAATCATCACGCTAAAGACATAGTTATAGCCCGTGATGCCGCTATTGGTATCCAGTAAATAGCCGTATAACGTATACGCAAACATGGCGGGCATATAACCGATGATACAGCCAAATGCCATCGCCGAACCGGCATATTCACGCGGGGTACCAATCTCATCCATTGGCGCAAAGAAAATGGCGCGCTGTGAGAAAATAATCGCCCCAAATCCTAGCGTCGCCGCCATACCGATATACACATTCATCGTTTGATGTGGCAACAGCATAAAAACAACCATAGCAGCAGCAGAGATCAGAAACGTCCACTTCAGGTAAACCGTAGGTGATTTAGCAACCTTATCCGCCAGCAGCCCACCAATCGGCCCTCCCACCATTTTCAATGCATACTGGTTGATGATGCCGTACGCGCCGACGAGCGCTACCGGCAGCATGTAGATATCTTTTAAGAATGGGATGAAGTAAGTCAGGCCACAGTACGCGGCGTAAACGAAGAAAATCCCTAAAGAAGCCAGCCAGACGTTAGGGCAGGACAACACATGTTTGATACCCTTTAAGACTTCCATGTTGGCACTGGTTTTCTCGCCGCCTTTCACTTTGTCATCATCGACAATAAAGTAAGTGAGAACGCCCGCAGCCAGCGTAATTAGCGTATAAAACAGCAGTCCAGCCTGCATCCCCGCTTTACCTTCACCAAACTGGACGAAAACAAACAGAGCGCCAGAAGCGACGATAACATCCACCACGCCACGTCCGGCTTCTAAAAAGCCAAACATACGCCCTTGTTCTTCTTGCGTACCTAGCAGACGCACAGCTTTCAATAACACCGGCCAATAAACCACATCGGCAAAGAACGCCATTGCGGCAAAGCAAATAAGATAACCGATAAATGACGGTAGCGTCGCCAAATATAAACCGCATAGCCCAACGCCGATCAGACCAAATGGTAATAATATTTTCTTGGAATAACGGTCTGCGATATAGAGCGACAGAAAAAGCCCGGTTGTCTGAACAATCGTATAAACAGTAAAACTTAAACCAATTTGCGTATTAGTTAAACCCCAGTCACTTTGCATTGGCACATAGAAAACGTCTTTCATACTTGAAAGTTTGAATATTGTGCCGCCGCCTAAAATTAAAAAACAGAGCCTTGCCCATTTGTTCATGAACATAATTAAACCCTCATTGCTTGTTGAGAGAAATATTTAAATTAAATCATGCAGTTAATAAATTAAGAGAGTTATTTTCATAACCCTTTTCGCATTTAATAATATTTAAAGAAGTTTATTTATTACTTGTAAACTTGTCGCATAAATCACGGATATACTTTATTTGAGCAAGAGCATGTTCTTTTTCCTGCGCCAGTCGCGCATCAATCATGTTACTGTCGGGCAGCGGCGTATAGCTTGCATCGCGCCATGGGATCCAGGGATTATCACCTTCATCATCAAAACGAAATGCCGGAGCATAATATTCAACTTCCTCTTCCAGACCAAAAGCATTTACTTGCGGCTTGTCCTCACCTAAAAGTAATAATGCCTTAAGCATCTCTTCCATTGGTAAATCACCGTATCCTGAACGACAAGCCTCATGCCCCCAGCCTTTACCTTCTTTAATAATTTTTGCGTCTTTGATATGCACCTGAGTGATTAGAGGGGACATGACTTCTAACGCAGAAAGCGGCTGCTCATTGGCGTTAATCATGTTGCCAAAATCAAACAGAATAGAGAGATTCTTCATTCCACTATTATTAACCAGCGTCACCAGTTCATGGCCTTGCAGATCTTCATGCTGTTCGATAGTAAAGCTTAGTCCGCAATCGTCATACTGAGACAACCACGCAATATCATTGGCAATCTTTGCCATGACATCGTTGAGATGTCCTTCATAGCGGGGGTAGAAACGTACTGAAGTTGCGCCAGTTGCCACAGCAATACGGATCGCATCCGTCAATGTCACCTTGTCCGATGCGCTCGTTTCAATATGTACATCGAGGTTATATTTTTTGGCCTTTTCTTTAAAATCGTGCAACTGCCGATCGTTTAGTTTCTGCAGCGATTGGGACTCACCATCCTCAACATGTATTTTCACTCCCTTTAATTGTTGCTGATGCGCAATATCCAGAAGATCGCCCGGAAGGACTCTCTCATAGCGCATATTCAGATGAAAGGCATAAGCATGTAGGTACAGTGGTATATTTCTCGCACGTTCAGCGAGAAGTTCTTGGTTGCATTTTCCCATTATTTTTCTCATTCATCACGAATAACAAGTTCCACAGATTCAAGTCGCCAGTATTCAAAATCAACCTGAACCACTTTTTTATCTCGGGTAGCCCGATGTTTTTCTACTAAAATTCCATAAGTATTAGGCGCAACGCCCAACTCTTTGCAGGCCACTTCTGGCATATTGACCGGTTTAAAAATCATTTCTTTGATATTTAAAGCATGACCAAACGCATCTTCCCAGACGCTGGCAAAAGACTGATTGCCCAATTTGTTAATGAATCCTGGCGCAACATCAGCATCAATATAGGACTCATGGTAAAACACTTTATGCGAATCAAGACCACACCAACCGGTAACTAAATAGCGATCACCGGAGGAGAGAAAAACATCATCAACATGGTGCGGAACCGTCGCAATCGTTTCTTTGGTTAAATAACCCCAAAAAGGCTTGCGCCCCTGAGCACAGGCTTCAGCATTAAAGCTGGAAAGTGATTTGGGATTATAAATAAATCGCTTCGATGAAATAAACCAACCACTGCGGTTCTTTCGGAAGATACGCGCATCGATCTCAAGCTCAATCAGAACCTGACGTAAGGTCATGCGCTTCGCATCCAGCAACTCACATAACTCTCTCTCCGAAGGCAATTTAGAGCCCGCTGGCAAATTATTCTCGTTTAACCAGCTTTCAAAGCGCTCTCTAAGCACATCAACATTGTTTTTCTTTTTCATCTTGCTCATCTGGTTTAAACCAATTTAAAGCTAAGATATTTGAGTGCAGGAAATACTCAAGTTTTTTTTCAACGCAGAGTTTCTTTTTGTGGGCCAGGTATCAAGAATGGACTGAAAACATGGCGTGACAAGCAGGTTTTTTAACCCGCCTTAGTATGCAGAGATAAGAACCACGAGAAAGGCAAATCAGGTGTTACCACCTGATTTAATTGCATGGCCAGAATGGCTTTATTTTCCCCACAAACGGCAGGAATTGTCTTCGATCTTGCCGCTTAAACGACGCTTTTGCATCGTTCTGGTCCAGCTTTTCGATAACCCGGCAGCCGAGAGTAAACGGTGATATTGTGAGTCATCAAACGGCATATGCCAGGCAATGGCAATCGCCTCCCGCACGCTGACGTCGCTGACGCGTGAAGCCAGGATCAACGGCGCGTCCGCCGACACCTGGCCTGGAGCGATGACGCTGCACAACCAGCCCGTCTTGCCTGCATCCTGCATCTGGCTAGCCATATCGCTGATGCCAAAATGGAAATTCAGCTTAAAGCACGGCGAGCGCGGCTGCGTGACCTGAATCAGCGCATCTCCCCACTGGAAAATGTCGCCAATAAATACATTCTCTTCCGTTAGCCCCTGAGTAGAGAGATTCTCGCCAAACGCGGGCGCGACAAAGCGCTCTGCCTGCTCCGGAAACTCTTGTCTCCAGTGCTGATAGTGTTCACGCGGATAGTGGCACAGCGCGCGATCCGGCCCACCGTGAATTTTCGTTTCCGCCTGTTCATCACCCGTCAGCCCCAGTTCGGTCAGCATCAGCTCGCCGTCAACCTGGACCTTAGCAATCGCGCTGGGACGGCTTCCCGTGTAGTCCCGAACCTTGCCTGTAAAAACATCGACCGGATATCGCATCTGTTCCCTCTCCCGATAAATTTCCCCCATTACACCACATTTATTTTACCCCAGTCGCTCAAAATGAGAGCACGGTTCACATGAAACTTAGGGACACATGCTATCAATGTAATCTGGTTTTGAAACATCATTTCAAATAAGGAGTCAACAACGTGACTGGTCAATCGCAATTTGCTGGCGTCTGGTGTCCTTCCATTACGCCAATGGATAATGACGGCAAGATCGATCTTAACGGTCTAAGCCAGCATCTCAAACGCCTTACCGAGGCCAAAATCGACGTGATTTTGCTGATGGGTAGCATCGGGGAATTTGCCTCCTTTACGCTCGAAGAAAAGCTGTTACTAATCCGCGAGGCTCGCGCTATGAGCTCGCTGAAGATGGTCGCCAACGTCTCATCCACCTGCCAGAATGATGTGCTGTTGATGGCGCAGGAAGCGTATCGCGCCGATTACGACGCCGTGATGATCCTGCCGCCTTACTACTATGGGCAAACGGCAAAACAGCTGCTGAGCTACTTCCGTCAGTTGGGGCAGAAGCTCAGCGGTAAATGGTTTGCCTATAACTTTCCGGCGCGCACTGGCTGCGATTTAACACCTGAACTGGTTGCCACCCTCGCCGCCGAGTTCCCCAACTTCGCAGGCATTAAAGATACCGTCGACTGCCAGTCCCATACTCGCAGTATGATCCAGACCACCCGCACCGTACGGGAGGATTTTGCCGTGTTGTCCGGCTATGACGAATACTACATTCCTAACCTGCTGGCAGGCGGCGCGGGGGTGATTTCAGGATTAAACAACGTCATGCCTGAACTGTTTGTCAGCGCACGGGAAGCATTTAAACAGGGCGACCTGACAGCACTTCGCGACATTCAGGACCAGATTGGCACCTACATGTCCATCTACGCCATCGGCGAAGATTTCGTCACCACCATCAAAACCGTGGTATCGCGTAAGTTTGGCTATTGCACCGGCGTGTCACGAAATGCCGGCGGAGAGTTGAACGAGGGGGAGTGTCGGACCATCGATGAGGTATTTGTCGTCAAAGCGTAAATCGTTAAGCCGGATGGAACAGACCATCCGGCAAAAGAGACTTACTTCACGGCGCTACGAATATCAATTTCCGCCGCCCTGGCTTTAACTCTTTTCGACCAGATGGAAGTGATAATCGGCACCAGAATGGAGGTCACAATCACCGACGTGGCGACAAGGGAAGTTGCTGCCGGCGCCATCGGTTTAAATGCCGGAACCATTTCAGCAATCAGCACTGGCGTAGCGACCGCCGCACCAGCTGAGCTGGAGGCCGCAATCCCCGCTGTGCCATCGCCGCCGCCAATCAGTTTATCGGCGATAATCAATGGGATACCGGTAATGATAATTACCGCCACGCCCAGCAAAATACCCAGTACACCGGTCTGCGCAATCACGCTCAAATCAATGGTGTTACCAAGCGCGAAGGCAAAGAAAGGAATCAATGTCTGCACCGCTTTGCTGAAGAACTCCCGCAGCTCAGGGTCCAGATTCCCCAGCGCAAAGCCAATCAGGAACGGTAATACGGCCCCGACAAACACGTGCGGTTCAAACGAAGCGATCCCGGCGGTTCCCAGAATCACCATAGTCATCAGCGGGCCAGACTCCAGTGACATCAGGACAAACGCCCCGGCCTCTTCTTTGGTGCCGTACTGCTGCATAATCGAGGCATACAGCCCGCCGTTGGTCATATCCATGGCGGCCACCAGCGCCAGCGTAGACAAGCCGGCGAAGAAACCAACTTCTACACCATGTTCCGGCAGAATACGTGAAGCAATCGCCGCGACCACCCACGCTACCAGAATCTTGGTTATGACCAGCGTGCCTGATTTACGCAGCACGGTACCGGTGGCGCTTAGCTTGATCGACGCCCCCATACAAAAGAACCAGACCGCCAGAATAGGCACCGTACCGGTGATCATACCGTTGGTAAAGGAGCCGAAGTATTTCCCGGCGCCGGGGGAAAAGGTGTGACACAACGCGCCCAAAAAAAGCGGCACCAGCATCATGCCGCCTGGGATTTTCTCTATCGTTCGTTTGATCTGCATTTCCATCACCTGTAGACATAAAAATGGGGCAATTTTTATGGGCGATTGCATCTTGCTTATGAGATGCGCCCGTCTTGATGAAACGAAGATAGACATTCATAGAGACTATAAAAGTGATCTCACTCGCATAATAAAACCTTGTTTCAATTTAAATGGATCATTGTTTTTATATTGATTTTGATCACAAAAAAACCCCCACAAGCATCGCTTGCAGGGGCTTACTAAAGCGTAGAACTTATTTTTTCGCTGCGAAACGCGCGGCAGCTTCGTCCCAGTTCACCACGTTCCAGAACTCTTTGATGTAGTCCGGGCGGCGGTTCTGGAATTTCAGGTAGTAAGCGTGTTCCCAAACGTCCAGGCCCACGATCGGGAAGCCGGAAGCGCCAGAGATAGCTTCACCCATCAGCGGGGAATCCTGGTTAGCAGTGGAAACAACAGCCAGTTTGTCACCTTTCAGAACCAGCCACGCCCAGCCGGAACCAAAACGGGTTGCCGCAGCTTTTTCAAATTCAGCTTTGAAGTTGTCCACGGAGCCGAAATCACGTTCGATAGCCGCTTTCAGGTCGCCCTGCAGCGTAGTACCGGTTTTCAGACCTTTCCAGAACAGGCTGTGGTTAGCGTGGCCGCCCGCGTTGTTACGCAGTACGGTTTTCTTGTCTGCTGGCAGTTGATCCAGTTTGGTGATCAGCTCTTCAACAGGCAGGCTCGCGAATTCAGGCAAGCTTTCCAGCGCAGCGTTCGCGTTGTTTACGTAAGCCTGGTGGTGTTTGGTATGGTGGATTTCCATCGTCTGCTTATCAAAGTGCGGTTCAAGGGCATCATAAGCGTACGGCAGGGATGGCAGTGTATAACTCATAATCATCTCCAGTATTGTCGGGCGGCCAGTGTTAACGCCGCGTAAGCAGTTGGGTCATTATAGTTAATTAAATGATATTGAAAATGATTATCAATGCCGTACTTTTTACATGGCTATTATGAGGTAAAAGTGTGAGCATCACTGGGAAAATCAGGCTGATTTTGCCAATCTGAGTAGAAAATAGGCAGCGACATGAAGGACATGGGAGATAAAGCACGACATAGTCTGAAAATTATCTCACAAGGAAATATTGCTATGTCTGTCAACATCGCCCTTTTTGGTATCGGCCTCGACACATACTGGCCCCAGTTTACAGGCCTGGAGTCACGTCTTCAGGGCTATCTGCAATCAATTGATGAGCGCCTGACGGCGCAACAAGCCAGCGTGATTAATGGCGGCCTGATTGATAACGTCGATAAAGCCGATGCCCTTATCAGACGGTTGCAGCAACAGCCGGTCGATGCTGTCTGTCTTTACATCAGCACCTATGCGCTCAGCTCAACGGTGCTACCGCTTGTGCAGAGTATCAATAAACCGGTCATTATTCTGGCCCTACAGCCAGAGCCAGGGCTGCCTTATTCAACAATCCGTCAAATTCCCGATCGGGGAGGTCGTACTGGAGAGTGGCTGGCGCACTGTCAGGCCTGCAGCGCCCCCGAACTGGCAAACGTGTTTAACCGTGCGAATATCCGCTTTCAGTTGATTGTTGGCGCATTACAGGGCGATGAGTATGTCTGGCAACAAACGGCGCAGTGGCTACAGGCACTTAACGCTCGTCAAATGCTGGCAAATTGTCAGGTCGGCGTCCTCGGGCACTATTATGACGGCATGGTAGACGTTTACAGCAATATGACGAACTTGTCCGCCAAAATGGGCGTACGCTTTAAGCCACTGGAAATGTGTGAGTTGGCGGAATATCGCGAGCAGGTCAGCGAGGCAGACCTCAACGCCAAACGACAGGAAATGCACCGTGTACTTCAGTTGGATGCGGCATGCGAACCTGCAGAGCTCAACCGCGCACTCACCACTGCCTGCGCCATGGATAAACTAATTGCCCAGAATAAACTCGGTGCACTAGCCTATTACTATGAAGGCCGTAACGGCAACGCTTACGAGAACATCATCACCTCAATCATTCTCGGCAACACGCTGCTTACCCACCGTGGTATTCCCGTAGCGGGAGAATATGAAATCAAAAATGTGCTGGCGATGAAAATTCAGCAACTTCTGGGGGCTGGCGGTTCATTCTCAGAACCATATGGCATTGAATTTAATGATGATGCTGTTTTGTGGGGACATGACGGTCCGGCACACCCGCTGATGGCGGATGGTCCGGTGAGTCTGGTGCCGCTGCCGGTTTATCATGGTAAACCCGGTAAAGGTGTATCTATCCAGATGACCGTAAAATCAGGTCCGGTGACCTTTCTTTCGGTAATTGAAGATGCCGAAAACGGGGTGCGTTTACAGTATGCCGAGGGTGAAGCTGTACCAGGTGAAGTCCTGGATATTGGCAACACTAATAGCCGCTATCGCTTCCCGTTATCAGCTCGCGAGTTCACCACGCAATGGTGTATGGGCGGCCCAGCTCATCATTGCAGCATTGGCCTGGGGCACCATGGCGAGGCACTGGAAAAACTCGCCTGGCTACTGGGTATTCAGGCAGTAAGAATTTGCTAATCCTCTATATTTCCGCCCTTCTCAAAAAAGAGGGGCGGAGCCGCATTTGTGATCAATATCCCTTTCATCCCCTGAATTTTGCCAGCATTACTGATCACACGGCAGCATGCTGAAGGTTAATCTATTGCTCACTCTTTAGACTTTTGAACATCAAAACGGGTGTTTTCATCCTGCCAAATCGATAATTCAAAAGGAAACAGAATGGGTAACGCAATTACGATGGGGATAATATGGCATCTTATCGGTGCCGCTAGTGCCGCTTGTTTCTATGCCCCTTTTAAAAAGGTACAACACTGGTCCTGGGAAACAATGTGGTCTATAGGTGGTTTTGTTTCATGGCTGATCCTTCCCTGGCTCGTCAGCGCGATCCTTCTGCCGGACTTCTGGGCCTATTACAGTTCATTCAGTGCGTCCACCCTGCTGCCGGTATTTTTATTCGGTGCCATGTGGGGGATTGGTAATATCAACTATGGCCTGACTATGCGCTATCTCGGTATGTCGATGGGGATCGGGATCGCTATCGGCATTACGCTAATTGTTGGTACCTTAATGACGCCAATCATTGCCGGTAAATTTGACGTGCTCATTGGCACACCAGGCGGACGTATGACCCTGCTCGGCGTGCTGGTCGCCCTGATCGGAGTGGCGATTGTCACCCGCGCCGGACAGTTAAAAGAGCGCAAGATGGGCATCAAAGCCGAAGAGTTCAATCTGAAAAAAGGTCTGATACTGGCGGTGATGTGCGGCTTTTTCTCCGCGGGGATGTCCTTTGCCATGGATGCGGCTAAACCAATGCACGAAGCCGCTGCAACACTCGGTATCGATCCGCTGTATGTCGCCCTGCCAAGCTACGTAGTCATCATGGGCGGTGGTGCGGTGATCAATCTGGGATACTGCTTCATTCGTCTGGCAAAAATGAAAAACCTGTCAGTAAAGGCCGACTTCTCTTTAGCAAAACCGCTAATTATCAGCAATATCCTGTTTTCTGCGCTTGCTGGCCTGATGTGGTATCTCCAGTTCTTCTTTTACGCCTGGGGCCATGCCAAAATTCCAGCACAGTATGACTACATGAGCTGGATGCTGCACATGAGCTTCTACGTCCTGTGCGGTGGTATCGTGGGCCTGATCATGAAAGAGTGGAGCAATGCAGGGAGACGTCCGGTCAGCGTGCTAAGTCTTGGCTGCGTAGTGATCATTGTCGCGGCAAACATTGTTGGTCTGGGAATGGCCAGCTAATCATGTTGGGTACTGAGATGACGCCACTGGCTCGGCGTCATCCCAACTTTACGGTTAAATACCACCGAAAATCAGTTTCCGTTGTACTACCTTAAATTAACCAAATAATGATGGCGTTACTCACAAAATACCTCCGTTCGAGCGTATAGCTTAAATCCGTTCAGCAATAAAAACAGATACCCGATAACCGGCACCCAAAAGCTCAAACGCAGGCCAATAGCATCAATAACCATCCCCTGGATAAAGGGCAGCACCCCGCCGCCAATGCCCGCCATAATCAAGCAAGCAGAAATAGATGCCGCATAGCGATCAAGTCCGGAGAGCGTGCGAGAGAAAATAATGGGATACATCACCGAGTTCATGAGCCCCGTCGCCAGCAGGCAATAGCCGCCAAAACGGTTAGCGAAAACTATCGCGGCAACGGTTAGTAGTACCGCTCCCGAAGAGCACAGGCAAAACAACAACTGAGGTCGGCAACAGTGAGCCAGCAAGCCATACAAAAACCGACCCGCCAATGCACCGCCCCAGTACAACGCGATAAAGGAGGTCGCTTGTGCAAGCGAAAACCCGCCCAAAGACGGGTCGTGAAGATAGCTGAGAGCCGTAGTACCCATGCTGACTTCCACGCCAACATAAACAAGAATGCCACTCACCCCAGTACGAAACTGCGCATAGCGCCTGAGCGCACGAATCGCAGAAAAAATATTCTCGTGCGCGTCACGAAAATCAGCAATTGAAAAACGGTATAACGCAACCAGCAGTATGCCTCCCACCAGCATCAAACCGAGATACATCCCTGGAACTGAAATGACAGAGCCAGCCAGAACAACCGCCAGGACGACAGGCGCCAGCGCCGCCCCGAGGGAGTTGATGGACGACGCCAGACTGAGGCGTCCAGCCGCACTTTGCGCCTCGCCAAGCCGATTAACATAAGGGTTTGCGACCACCTGCATCGCCGCAACCCCCATCGCCACAATGAAAATCCCCACCAGGCAACCGGCAAATGATGCCAGCCAGAGCGATACGGCAATCACCACCGAACCACTTGCGGCAAGTATCAACGCCAGTAAGAGTGCGCTGCGATACCCTAAACGCGCCATCCAGCCTGAACACGGTAAACAAATCACAAACGGTGCGAGATAAAACGCCACATTTACCAACATCGAGTCTCGCCATGAAAGCGAAAAAACTTGCCGGAAAAAGGGAATCGTGGCGCTATTAATTGCCGTCAGGACGCCCCAGTAAAAAAAGACAGACGACAGCATAATGAACGCCCGGCGAGGATTCTGTACCATGATTTATCCCGCCATTTCCTGTGCCAGATGCACGGCGACATCCTGCGGCGACATGCTGCCAAGCAACTGCTCACGGAACTCCACATGCATCAACTTACGCGCCAGACGGGAGAAGATTTTCATATGATCGCCCTTCTCCTGCTCACTCACCGTCAGCATGATAACCAGCGAGACATCCACCTCGTCGCTCCACGCCAGCGGCTCACTCAAACGCATCACCGACACGCTACTGTGCGCGACCGCCGCCGATTTGCAGTGCGGAAGCGCAATTGCAAATCCTAATGCGGTAGAGAAAATCGCTTCACGCTGCCAAATAGCCTCTTCAACGGCTGAGCCGGAAAAGACCCGCTGTTCGACCTCCAGATTATCGGTGAGCACCTTAATCGCTTCCGCTTTACGGGTAATCGCCTGATCGAGCAGGATCAGGGCGGGATCAAACACGGGTTTTGCTTGCGCCGCCACCTGTTGCGAAAGTAGTACCGCCACGTCCTGACCACTTTCACAGGCTAATGCCCGTTCCAGCGTCTGCTCGCTGTGCGCGAGGGTTAAGGTCATTAAGCGCGCCTTTGCTGGCGCAATACGGCTTGAGGACATGCTGATCTGTCGTAAACCAACGCCCAACAGTAGCGCCAGCGCCGACGGGTCGCCGCCCATCTCGCCGCACAGGCTGATCTCAATACCGGCCCGCTGCGCGCGCGCCGTCATCTCCTTCAGTAACTGTAAAAACGCGGGGTCAAAATAATTGTAGAGATGTCGAACCTGCGCGTTGCCCCGGTCGCAGGCCAGGAAGTATTGCGTCAGGTCGTTGCTGCCAATCGAAACAAAGTCGATATACGCGGCGGCTTTCTCCAGCAGATAAAGCACTGATGGCACTTCCGCCATAATACCCAGCGACCACTGCCCAACCGCCGCCCCCTCGGCCAGCAGTTGCGCCGCTGTTTGCTGGAACTGTTCACGCAGCCACTTCACCTCAGCAAGCGTAGTCACCATCGGCGCCATAATGTGCAACGGTCCGGCGGCGCTGGCACGCAGTAGCGCACGTATCTGAGGACGGAAAATCGACATAAATTCGGGATACAGGCGGATGCCGCGCCAGCCAAGAAACGGGTTTTCCTCCGGCGGCATCGCCAGATAGTCACAGGGTTTATCACCACCAATATCCAGCGTACGGATCACCACTTTACGCCCCCGCGCCTGTTCCAGCACGTGACGATAGGCCTGGTACTGCTCCTCCTCGTCAGGCGGCGCGGCTCGTTCGCAGAACAGCATTTCAGTGCGGAACAGACCAATCCCCTCCGCCCCGGCGGCAAATGCCGTTTCCACTTCCGCCGCCAGCGCGATATTCGCCAGCACCGTCACCCGTTCGCCCTCTTGCGTCGCCCCAGGGCGTTGAATAAGCGGCTGTAAACGCGCCTCAAGGCGCTGACGTTTGTCCTCTTCCAGTTGATACCACCGCAGAGCCTGCTCATCCGGTGACACCACCACCACCCCGTGGCGAGTGTCGAGCAGCAGCGCTTCACCACCGCGAATACGCCCCGCTTCCGCCGCCTCTACGCTCAGCAGCGGAACCCCAAACGATCGCGCCAGAATGACGGTATGTGATGTTTCCCCGCCCGCGCCCATCACCACACCTTTCAGATGCGGACCGCGCAGCGCCAGAAACTGGCCTGGCGTTATGGGAACCGGACTGATAACGATGGTGTCTTGCGACAATGCCGTTTGCGGCATCAGCGGCTGCGCGGTGAGATGCGCCGCCAGACGCAGGCCCAAATCCTGTAAATCCAGCACCCGCTGTTGTAGGTAAACGCTGCGACTTTCGCGCAGCGGCGCGCTCAGTTCATCCAGCGCCAGCGCCAATGCTGCCAGCGCATTGCGCGCTGTACGGTCGGTAAGTAGCGAGGTTTCGAAGAGCGCATCGTCCAGCAGTTTGACATGAGCCTGTAGCACCGACGCGGCTTCTCCCTGTGTATGCGGTAATGCGTCGTGAAGCTCGCGGCGTACTTGCTCAAGTGCCGCCGTCAGCGCGGCTCGCTGTACAGCCGGCGCCGCCACCGCCTCTTGTTCTGCCAATTGATACAGATCCGGCACGCCCAGATGCATTGCCACCCCTTGCGCCAGCCCAGCGCTCACGCCGTTACCGCGCACCCACTCCGCACGGGTCTGCGCCAGAAAAACCGGCAGAGGTTGCTCCACCCGTTCCGGCGTCTGGGCAACGGGTTCGTCACACGCGGCAAACTCTTGCCTCACAAACTGAGTCAGCGCCTGATGCGCGGCAGATTCATCCTCGCCCTCAATCACCAGTTCACACGGGTCCTGATACAAAATATCGGTCCCAATCATCGCCAACACGCTACGGACATCGGCCTGACGCTGGTTACGCAGATTGCCTATTTGAACGCGAGCCTGAAATGCGCTGACGCGCTGCTCTAACGCACTGGCGGGGCGAGCATGTAGACCATTTGGCAACGGGCAGGTAAAACAAATGTTTAACACAATATTATCCTCTGGCTGCAGGCGTAATACGCCATGAGATCGGCGTGCAGGCCGGTATCGTTTCATGCGATGAGTTCAGCGATTTTTCCGCCAGCGTCACTTCGCACACTGTCGCATCAGCGACCGGCGTTGAGCTGATCTGCGGCTGCGAGCCGGGGTTCCAGCCGCGTAAAATCAGCGCATCTTCACGTTGCGCTTTTTTCAAGGTGCTGAAATGGAGTGGTGTCTCCCAGTGCAGCAGGCTGTAGGCTGTCGGGAATGTCAGCGCGTGTGGATTGGTTTTAAAACGCGCCCAGCCGGAATCCAGCCAGCCAACTGGCGGTGTTCGCCAGGCTTCGACTTCACGCCAGAAGTTCGGGCTTTCACCATCACACAACGGGATGAGCGCGAAGCGGGCGCTAAATTCGCCTGGGATCTGTGAGTCTGGGGAAGGCAACGCCATACCGGATGCGCGTCCCGGACGCCACGGCATACCGGCACGTCCCAGCCAACCCACGCTACGCAGTAGCGTAATGGCGATAACCGATGGGCGTTCTGCGGGAATTTCATATTCTCGCAGCCCCTCCGTCACCACACTGATGCCCTGCTTGCCATCATGCATCATTACCAGACTTTGCATTGGCCACAGCGATGCCGGGGCTTCACCCCAATTTTCCTGCTGCCAGACATCCAGCGTGGCCGGTCGGTTGGCGCGACGAATGAGACCAAACGGTTGATCGGCAAAATGGACATCGGTAAAGACATCAGCAGGAATTTCCACCTGTAAACGATGATCGTGCAAGGTGTTGTTGACGCTAACCTGGAGGTCCAGCGTCGGGCGCTGGTGATCCAGCATGACCACCATGCTGACATCCAGTCGTGCATTACAACGGTGCTCCTGCCTGTCGGCCAGCGTGTGCGGTGCTGCGATAGACCAGCTTAGCGACAACGTGTCCACCAGCGCGCCGCGCTGCCAGTCGGCGTGAAGCAGCGCCCCTGCGCCGGTAACGCGCCAGTCATCCTCTGGTGGAGAATAGTTATAGGTGTCACCGGCATCGCCGCCGTCCACCAGTTGAATAAGGTTCTCCCAGCGCTTACCGCTGCGCTTATCGACCAGAACAACCTGTTCGCCTTCCAGCGTCAGGCGTAACCACGGGTTCTCCAGCGCCTCTTCTGTCGAGGACGGCACAGCAAATCCGGGGGCGCACTCATCTTGCAGATACAGGGTGGTATAGCCGCAGGCGGGGAGCGATGCGACCTCCAGTAAAATATCGCACCGCCGATAGAAGACGGGATCGGGGCTATTGGACAGTTCCTGAACAATGACGGACATATCTTGCGATGTCTCACGCATAATCTGCCAGCGACAGGGTTGTCCCTGCTCGTCAACAATGCGAAACGCCTCACCGGGTAGGTAGAGCGTCAGCGCCACCAGGCCATCGCGCACCGACGGCAGCGCGTTAAAGACGATGATTTTTTTACCCTGTTGCTGCGCCGTAATGCCGTTTGCCAACATCTGCATATTCAGCTCGTACAGGCGCTCGGCTTTTTCCTGACCCGAGAGCAAACGCGCCTTAACCATTGCATTCACGCGATCGGCGTTACACCCACCGATACTATCGTGAGCGTGGGATTTCATCGCCTCGCGCCATATTGTCTCAATGGCACGCTGCGGATAGGGCAACCCCAGCGTCCAGGCCATACTCAGCAACGGTTCTAGCTGACGGCTGACGAAGTTCTCCAGCCGGACGTTGGCCTGTTTAATATCCATGCGGGTAGAAAAAATACCGCGATGGATACGCATATATTTCGGGCTTAGCAGTTCGCCCTCAAAGATCGCCAGCGGCGTATCCGCCAGCGCGGCAAAGTAACGGCTAAAGTCGCTGCGAATAAAGCGGTACGCCGTTTGTTCCTGGTTCAGCGTGTCGAGCATTGCCGGAACGCCGTACTCAAACGGTGACTGATCGTTACCGTTCGGCAGTAGTAGCTGCGTACTGCGGCTAAATGCCGCCTGCTTTTCCATAACCGCAGAGAGGCGCGGCCAGGCCTGGTTGGCATCCGTCGGCAACCACTTAGCGCACCCATAACCCTGCGGTAATACTGCCGTCGTCACAACGCTGCCCCCCTGGCTTCGCCAGCGGAACTCGGTAAACGGCGTGTCGTACTCGCTCCAGCCGCGCCAGATAATCGCGTGGTCGATGGCAAACTGATTAAGGAACATGGGCAACTGTGCGCTCTGGCCAAAGGAGTCCGGCACATAACCGACCGCCATTCTCGGCCCTATCTCGTCACAGTCAGCCTGCCCCAGCAGCAGATTGCGGGTGATGGACTCAGCGCCAACCACCAAAAAATCGGTCTGTGTATACCAGGGACCGATTAACAAACGTCCGGCTTTCACCAGCGCCTGCACGCGTTCGCGGTTTTCTGGTGCCAGTTGGAAATAATCCTCCAGCACCACCGTTTGGCCATCAAGCATAAATGGACCTAATGATTCATCCGCTTCAAGATGTTGGATAAGATCTGCCATAAAATAATAAAGCAGAGCCTGGGAATCATTCTCCGTAAAATACCATTCACGATCCCAGTGCGTGTGCTGAATTAAATGAACCGTTTTCATTTCGTTTATTCCTGTTTTAAGGCGTAGGTAACCCGCACGGATATTTACCCGCGCTAAACATAGGGAAATATTAATTCAGTAGTACGTCTAACGGCTGGCTTTAAATTTCGGCGCCACCGTCTCTTTTCTCACCTCAGGCGTGGCTGTCGGGCCACGGAATATCAACAGTGAGCCGCAGGCGATAATCGCCGAGCCGCAGACAATTGAGAGCACATAAATCGGCCATTTTTCTACCGCCAGCCAGCCGTAAAAACCGGAGATCGGCGCATGGTTTACCGCCCCTAATCCTACCGCCATCGCCGCCCCCACCGCCGAGCCAATCACGTTGACGACAATAATTCTTGGATTTGACAGCGCAAACGGAATGGCGCCTTCAGAAACACCAATCAGCCCCATCAACGTAGAGGCTTTACCCGCCTCACGCAGGGATTCCGGGAAGCGTGACGACCACAGCAGCGTAGCGACACCCAGACCAATTGGCGGCACGATAATCGCCACCTGCGCGGCGGTGTTTGGGTCATAAATACCGGAGGCCAGTAACGCCATTGCCGTCGTCACCGCCGCCTTGTTAATCGGGCCGCCGAGATCAAACCCAACCATGCCGCCAATGACCGCCGCCAGCAGCACTTTGTTCGTGCCGGACATGGATAACAGCCAGCTTTCCATGCCGTGATTCAACGCCGCCAGCGGCGTACCGATAATAAATGCCATCACCACGCATGTCAGCAGCGTACCGCCGACTGGCAGAATGAAAATAGGCACAGCAGAGGAGAGCGCCTTCGGCAATTTGATGTAGCGGTTCAGGGCGCGAACGATATAGCCCGCGACAAAACCGGCCGCCAGCGCGCCGAGAAAACCCGTTCCCAGGTTACTCGCCAGCAGTCCGCCAATCATCCCCGGCGCAAGACCCGGTTTGTTCGCCAGCGCAAAGCTGATATAGCCGGCCACCACCGGCAACATCAGGGACAGCGCCAGCCCGCCGAAACCATCAAATTTGTGCAGCAACTGCACCACCATGCCGGCCTGCTCGTAGCTGGCATCCCAGATGTTATCAATACCGTAGAGAGAAGCGCCGATACGGGCGATCCCCATTAGCACCGCTCCAGCAATGACAAACGGCAGCATCCATGAAACGCCGGTCATAATGGCGTTCTTGACCTCTATCCCGGTAGACGGTTTGTCTCCCCCCTGAAACTTAGCCATTTGCAACCTCCTGCTCTACTGCTTCAAACACCGCATCGCCAAATTTGATGGGATCAGAGACGCTGCATTCGAGCTTCACCATGCCATCGAAACGCTCTTTCCCGCTAATCGCAACGTCGGCAGCAATGATGACCGCGTCAGCGCGCGCCAGATCCTCTGGCGTAATTTCATTCTCAGCGCCAATGCTCCCCTGCGTTTCCACTTTAACTTCATGCCCACGGTTTTTCCCCGTGATTTCAAGCGATTCCGCAGCCATGTAGGTATGAGCAACGCCGGTCGGACAAGCTGCAACACAAACAATGTACATAATGATTCCTCGTAGATTCAGGCAATAAAAAAAGCACAATGGCGAAAGTGCGCATTGTGCTTTGTGTAGGACTAACAAATTGATAAACCTGGCTTTCACCGTCAGCGCCGCTGGCATGGCGGCAAACTAACAGTTGGTGCAGGCTGGAGTTACGGAAACTGAAGGCCAGCTCATCACGTTTGCGACGGCACAGCAGCGCCTGCGGGAAATGCAGGCCAAAACGGGCAGGACGATGACAGCGTTGACGTACGCTCGCGCCGATAGCTTCGCTGGCGCAGTCCCACAGGCTGGACCATTCGCGCGCCATTTGCGTATCCATACACTCCTGCTCGGCGATATCATTTTCAGCCAGATCGTTAACGGAATTAAACCAGCAAAAATAATCAAGCATACGTTTAATTTTGCGATCGCAAGATAGCAAAATTAAAAGCAGACTTTTGATGATTATAGAGTTGGTCAACACAAACGTTACTCCGATAAATAAGTTTGCTGAGAATAAAACAAAAATAAAAGAGCAACTGTGATTTATTGCACAGAGCATTCACTCATTATGTCTGATTTAGTCTGAATATGTATCAAAACGCCACTGCAATATATAAACCACATTTATATATTATGGTGTCACCCGACTACGATGGCGCCATTGCCCTGGCGTCATCCCGACTTCGCGGTTAAATACCACCGAAAAATAGTTACTGTCTTCAAAACCGCACTGCATAGCAACTTCACCAATCAGCTTTTCAGTATGCGATAACAGGTACTGAGCATGGCAAATGCGCAGTTGCCGCAGGTAATGGTTGATAGTCATCCCGGTCTGGCTACGGAACTGCTGGCGCAAAACGCGTTCGCTGCACCGTTCACGCTCGCAAAACGTATCCAGTTCGAACGCATGCTCATGGCTACCGGCTAACGCGGTGATCAGTTTATCCAGCAGCGTTTCACTTGACGTCGCCGGGAGCGTATCCGTGGCATAACGATGACGTTTAAGGTGAGTTACCAGTTGACCAAACAGCAGCTCAGCCATGGTAAAGGCCTGCGCATCGCGCTGATTACTTTCATGCTCAAGCTGGCTTATCACCTGTCTGGCCTGGGTCATGCCAACGCTGCCAAGTCGCCAGTGCGGCTGCCTTGGCGTACCGTCAAATCCGGGGATCGCCCCTTGCCAGTCAACATTCAGCGTTAACCGCTCCGGGCAGTAGATGATATTTTGCAACACAAGGTCGTTAACGGAGGTGTAGGAGTGTTTATCTTCGGCGCGAATGTAAAACAGATCGCCACGGGTTATCCGGTACGGACGATCGTTAAGGACATGCAGTCCATTGCCGCGCCAGACCAGAACCAGCTCGCAAAACTCGTGGGTATGCTCAGCAAAGACATCCTGCGGATAACGATCGGCCACGGCGACAGCCTGCTGCTCATGCGCAAAAAAGTCTGATTTCAAAAGAACCAGATGATTCGCCATCATATCACCTCAACCTGTACGCTTGCCGGATGCGCTGCGCTTATCCGGCATGAAAGGGTATGATTATCAGCAAACGGACGGTAAAAAACGTTGATAGCTTTCGCGTTACTGAAGGCTGCTTCCCGCTATAAGGTCACGCCCCTGACGAATATCGCGTGGCGACCACTCGAACTCACGGCGAAAAAGCGTCGAAAAGTGGTTACTGTCACCGAAACCGCAGAGATAAGCGATATCAGTCACGCTGTCATCACTGTGGCGGAGAAGATGTCGGGCTTTAATCAGTCGCAGACGGTTAAGGTAGCGCTGCGGCGTCAATCCTGTTTGCTGTTTAAGCTGGCGATGCAGAGTGCGTAAAGAGAGCGAAAACTTCTCGGCCAGCGCCTCCCAACACACCTCTTCGGCAAAGTTATCCTCCAGCCATGCCATCAAAAGGTTAAGCCGCGCATCGTTATCGGTCGCCGCTTCCATCAGGCTGCTTTTACGCAGCAGTACCAGCAACTGCATAAACAAGATCTCACGATTTGCCGCCGTGGGCGTATCCATCTCCTCGCCGAGCGTCTCCATCTGCCCCACCAGGTGACGAACCTGCTGCAGTACGCCCTGGTTTACGCGCCAGTGGGAGGGATACTGCCCATTTTGTTCCTGAGGCAAAAGCTGATTCAGCCCGGCCAGAAATTGAAACGCATCCGGAGAGCGATACAACACATTGGTCAGACACAGATTGTCAGTATGTTCATATAAATGCCTGTCATGATCGCGGACGAAACACACCGTACCGCCGCTGATGGTGTAAGGCTGTCCGTTGAACACATGGATCCCCGTTCCATGTTCGACCACCACAATTTCATGAAAATCATGATGATGTTCAGGAAACGCGGGCTGAGGAAGCCGCGGTTCAATAGCCACAGGCGCTTTACCTGTCGGAAAAAAATCCACGCAATGCAGTACGGTCATGACGGCTCCCCCTGATTAACGAATATGGCTGAATAGTAATTAAGGGTTCCTACCCTCACCTTAATTTTTTGACGCCAAAGTGCGTAAACACGGTTAATTCTTCAAGAAATGGCGGGAAAGATCGGGAAATGCGGAAGGCGTCACATCCGCCAAAATCCGCGCGATTAGTGGAAACTGTGAACAACATCACGTTCACCTTTGCCATGTTGCCAGCCGCTAATTGGGGCTGTCACTGTCAAGAAGGTACGCTTTATTCGGGGTTCTTAGACTGAGTGCAATAAAACTCAGAAGGACCTCGCCATGACTTTTCGCCATTGTGTCGCTGTCGATCTCGGCGCATCCAGTGGGCGCGTAATGCTCGCACGTTACGACAGTAAACACCGCACCCTGACGCTGCGTGAAATCCACCGCTTCGTTAACTGTCTGCAAAAAACGGACGGTTTTGACACCTGGGACATCGACAGCCTGGAAAACAACATTCGCCTTGGCCTGAAAAAAGTCTGTGATGAAGGCATTCGGATAGACAGCATTGGCATTGATACCTGGGGCGTGGATTACGTATTGATCGATAACGCCGGCCAACGTGTTGGTCTGCCGGTCTCTTACCGTGACAGCCGCACGACCGGCATTATGTCACAGGCGATGGCGCAGCCAGGTAAAGGTGAAATCTACCGCCGTAGCGGCATTCAGTTTCTGCCGTTTAACACCTTGTATCAGCTACGTGCGCTGGTTGAACAGCAGCCAGAACTGCTTGCGCAGGTGGCACATGCTCTGCTGATCCCCGACTACTTCAGCTTTCGCCTGACCGGCAAATTGAACTGGGAATACACCAACGCCACCACCACCCAGTTAGTCAATATCAACACCGACGACTGGGATGACACGCTGCTGGCGTGGACCGGGGCAGACAAATCCTGGTTTGGTCGCCCGACGCATCCGGGGAACGTCATTGGTCACTGGATTTGCCCGCAGAAAAACCAAATTCCGGTTGTGGCCGTCGCCAGTCACGACACCGCCAGCGCGGTCATCGCTTCACCACTGGCCGATAAAAATAGTGCGTATCTCTCTTCCGGTACCTGGTCGCTGATGGGCTTTGAGAGCAGAACGCCGTATACCAACGATGCGGCGCTGGCGGCGAACATCACCAACGAAGGGGGCGCGGAAGGGCGCTACCGCGTACTGAAAAACATCATGGGACTGTGGCTGCTCCAGCGCGTTTTAAAAGAGCGCCAGATTACCGACCTGCCAACGCTTATTGCCCAAACGCAAGCGCTGCCGGCCTGCCAATTCCTGATAAACCCGAACGACGATCGCTTTATCAACCCCGATGATATGAGCGCGGAAATTCAGGCAGCCTGTCGTGAATCGGGTCAACCCGTTCCCCAGCAAAACGCCGAACTGGCGCGCTGTATCTTCGACAGCCTGGCATTGCTATACGCTGACATTCTGCAAGAACTGGCACAACTGCGTGGTGCAGCATTTAGCCAACTGCACATCGTTGGCGGCGGCTGCCAGAACGCCCTACTGAACCAGCTGTGCGCGGATGCCTGCGGCATTCGCGTGATGTCCGGGCCGATTGAGGCCTCCACGCTCGGCAATATTGGCATCCAGTTGATGACGCTGGACGAGCTGAACAACGTTGATGATTTCCGTCAGGTGGTGCGTGCCAACTACGACCTGACCACCTTCATTCCAAATCCTGAAAGTGAAATTGCCCGCTACCAGGCGCAGTTTCCATCACTACGACAGACAAAGGAGCTTTGCGCATGACCACTCAACTTGAACAAGCCTGGGAACTGGCAAAACTGCGTTTCGCCGCGGTAGGCATTGATGTCGAGGCGGCCTTACGCCAGCTCGATCGTCTGCCGGTCTCCATGCACTGCTGGCAGGGCGATGATGTCGCCGGTTTCGAGAATCCGGAAGGCTCGCTCACAGGCGGTATTCAGGCTACCGGCAACTATCCGGGCAAAGCGCGTAACGCCACCGAACTGCGCGCCGATCTGGAGCAGGCGCTGAGCCTGATCCCGGGTCCAAAACGTCTGAATTTGCACGCGATCTATCTGGAGTCCGATACGCCGGTTGCCCGCGACCAAATCAAACCTGAACATTTTAAAAACTGGGTCGAGTGGGCGAAAGCAAACCAGTTAGGGCTGGATTTCAACCCCTCCTGCTTCTCTCACCCGCTGAGCGCCGACGGCTTCACGCTGGCCCACGCCGATGACACCATTCGCCAGTTTTGGATTGACCACTGCAAAGCCAGCCGTCGCGTCTCAGCGTATTTTGGCGAGCAGTTGGGTACGCCATCGGTGATGAATATCTGGATCCCGGATGGCATGAAAGACATTACCGTTGACCGGTTAGCACCGCGCCAACGTCTGCTTGAAGCACTGGATGAAGTGATCAGCGAAAAACTCGACCCGGCGCACCATATCGACGCCGTCGAGAGCAAGCTGTTTGGCATCGGCGCCGAAAGCTACACCGTGGGCTCCAACGAGTTCTATATGGGTTACGCCACCAGCCGTCAGACCGCGCTGTGCCTGGATGCGGGTCACTTCCATCCGACTGAAGTGATTTCCGACAAAATCTCCGCCGCCATGCTGTACGTACCGCGTCTGCTGCTGCACGTCAGCCGTCCGGTGCGCTGGGACAGCGATCACGTGGTGCTGCTGGATGATGAAACGCAGGCGATTGCCAGCGAGATCGTCCGCCACAACCTGTTTGACCGCGTACACATCGGCCTCGACTTCTTCGACGCCTCTATTAACCGCATCGCCGCGTGGGTTATCGGCACTCGCAATATGAAAAAAGCCCTGCTGCGCGCGCTGTTAGAACCGACCGAGCAACTGCGTCAGCTTGAAGCCAGCGGCGACTACACCGCTCGTCTGGCCCTGCTGGAAGAGCAAAAATCGCTGCCGTGGCAGGCCGTCTGGGAGATGTATTGCCAGCGTCACGACACGCCAGCAGGAAGCCAGTGGCTGGACAGCGTGCGCGCCTATGAGAAAGAGATTTTGAGCAAACGTAGCTAACCGTGACACCAGGCTTACAGGCCGGATAAGACGCCCACGTCGCTATCCGGCAATGAATGAAACACGAAGCCGGATGGATCTTCACTTATCCGGCTTACGTAAGACCCGATAACGATCGGGCAATCAACAGGATCACCGAATATGCAAAACATGACTAATTCCTGGTTCGTCCAGGGGATGATCAAAGCCACTTCCGACGCGTGGCTGAAAGGCTGGGACGAACGTAACGGCGGCAATCTGACGCTGCGTCTGGATGAGGCTGATATTGCGCCATTTAGCGCCGATTTCCACGAAAAACCGCGCTATATCGCGCTAAGTCAGCCAATGCCTTTGCTGGCTAACACGCCGTTTATCGTCACCGGTTCCGGTAAATTTTTCCGTAACGTTCAGCTCGATCCCGCGGCAAATTTGGGCGTGGTGAAAGTAGACAGCGACGGCGCGGGCTACCACATCCTCTGGGGCCTGACCCACGAAGCGGTGCCAACCTCTGAGTTGCCGGCTCACTTCCTCTCCCATTGCGAGCGTATTAAAGCGACGAACGGCAAAGACCGCGTGATCATGCACTGCCATGCTACCAACCTGATCGCCCTGACCTACGTGCTGGAAAACAACACCCCGCTGATTACCCGCAAACTGTGGGAAGGCAGCACCGAGTGTCTGGTGGTGTTCCCGGATGGC
>NZ_SZWS01000045.1:37148-52072 GCF_005281245.1 Citrobacter sp. wls826 | reverse complement strand
CTGCCGTGGATGGTGCCGGGTACGGATGAAATCGGTCAGGCAACCGCCGAGGAAATGCAGAAACACTCGCTGGTACTGTGGCCGTTCCACGGCGTGTTCGGCAGCGGTCCCTCCCTCGACGAAGCATTTGGCTTGATAGATACCGCAGAAAAATCCGCCGAAGTTTTAGTCAAAATCTATTCGATGGGCGGTATGAAGCAGACCATCACACGTGAAGAGCTGGTAGCACTGGCTAAACGCTTTGGCGTGACCCCGCTGGCCAGCGCCGTAGAGCTGTACTGATACCTGCCAACTCAACGCCGGATGCGGCTTCGCTTTATCCGGCCTACATGACGATGCACGTTTCACCGTCGGCCCGATAAGCGTAATGCCACCGGGCACCAGGGATTTTTTTTAAGGAGAATAGTGATGAGCTTTATGTTGGCACTGCCAAAAATTAGCCTGCATGGCGCCGGCGCGATTGCCGATATGGTGAATCTCGTGGCGAATAAACAATGGGGCAAAGCGCTGATCGTCACCGATGGTCAGCTGGTGAAGCTGGGCCTGCTGGATAGCCTGTTTGCCGCACTGGATGAACATCAAATGTCTTACCACCTGTTTGATGAGGTGTTCCCGAATCCGACAGAAGAGCTGGTACAGAAAGGTTTTACGGCATATCAGGGGGCAGAATGTGACTACATTATCGCCTTCGGCGGCGGCAGCCCGATCGATACCGCCAAAGCGGTGAAGATCCTGACCGCCAACCCTGGCCCTTCTACCGCTTACTCCGGCGTGGGCAAAGTGAAAAATGCGGGCGTGCCGCTGGTTGCCATCAATACCACTGCTGGTACAGCAGCAGAGATGACCAGCAACGCGGTCATTATCGACTCTGTCCGCAAGGTCAAAGAAGTGATCATCGACCCGAACATCATCCCAGATATCGCCGTGGATGACGCCAGCGTGATGCTGGAAATCCCAGCCTCCGTTACCGCCGCAACCGGTATGGATGCCCTGACTCACGCGGTGGAAGCCTATGTTTCCGTTGGCGCGCATCCGCTCACCGACGCCAACGCCCTGGAAGCAATTCGCCTGATCAACCTGTGGCTACCGAAAGCGGTCGACGATGGTCATAACCTCGAGGCCCGTGAGCAAATGGCGTTTGGTCAGTATCTGGCGGGTATGGCATTCAACAGCGCAGGTCTGGGTCTGGTGCATGCGCTGGCACACCAGCCAGGCGCGACCCATAATCTGCCGCACGGCGTCTGCAACGCCATCCTGCTGCCGATCATCGAAAACTTTAACCGCCCGAACGCCGTGGCGCGTTTTGCCCGAGTGGCGCAGGCGATGGGAGTGGACACCCGCGGGATGAGCGACGAAGCGGCAAGCATGGAGGCCATCACCGCGATTCGTGCCCTGAGCAAGCGTGTAGGTATTCCGGCTGGTTTTAGTTCCCTTGGCGTGACGAAAGAGGATATTGAAGGCTGGCTGGATAAAGCGTTGGCCGATCCATGTGCGCCGTGTAACCCACGCACCGCCAGCCGCGACGAGGTCCGCGAGCTGTATCTGGAGGCGTTATGATCCGCAAGGCCTTTGTGATGCAGGTGAATGCCGACGCGCACGTTGAGTATCAACGTCGGCACAATCCCATCTGGCCAGAACTGGAAGCGGTGCTGAAAGAGCACGGTGCCCATCACTACGCGATTTATCTCGACCAGGAACGCAACCTGCTGTTCGCCACCGTCGAGATTGAGTCAGAAGAGCGCTGGAACGCCGTTGCCAGCACCGATGTTTGCCAGCGTTGGTGGAAGCATATGCGTGATGTAATGCCGGCAAATCCGGACAACAGCCCGGTCAGCGCTGAGCTAAAAGAAGTGTTTTATCTGCCTTAACCGCTCTGTTTCCTCCCCTGACGGGGGAGGAAACTTTTTCTCCCGTTAGCAGCATTGCGTTCGTTTTGTCATCCACGCCATTTCCCCACGACCCGGCACCTGCTCAGGCTTGCCGATGCTGAAAGTCTCCGGCGTCACCAAACTGGAAGATGGGACGGCATTTAACTACTCGTGTAGCTACAACCGCGCCGACAAGTTCAAAATCAAAAATAACTGGGTGGGAAAATAAAAGCCTGATGACCAGGCTCTAAGAAAAAGCGCCTGAATCCAGGCGCCTGAGAACGGAAAATCAGAAGAAGTATTTGAAACGGAGACGCGCACCGTAACGGTCGTCGTCGTCGGTATAATTCTCCGGATTGCTGTTATCGCTGTTAATCATCGAATAATAAGCGCCGAGATAAATATTAAAGTTCTGCATATCCATCACGTTCGGAATTAAATAAGACGCATGAATGGTATGAATATCGTAAGTGCCCTCATTGTAGAACCAGTCATTATCATCGTGATCGATCAGACCGTTAAATTCGTCGATCTTGTTATGAGCATAGATATAGCCCAGTTCAAAGCGCTTCCACAGAGCGTTGGCCGCCGCCGTAAAATCTTTTTCGTTATCCGCATCGAGATAAGCGGTGTTCAGGTTAAACACCAGGCCATTTTCCGGATCGGCTTTCAGACCGTTCCAGGTCATCGTCATACCGTAACCGGTACGATCGGACTGATCGACAAACTTGCCTGATAGCGGATCGGTATATCCATAGGCGTTATTGATAACGTTCGATTCCATGGCCGCAGAAATCGTCAGCGCATCCACCGGTGTCCAGGCGACGACCGGGCGCAGATAAGCCACGTTTTTCTCCTGCGACATTTCACGACCATGATAGCGGCTATCCTGATAAAGCGAGGTACCATCTTCCAGCAGGGTATTTAACTCGAAATACCAGTTATCGAGCTGTTTGCTCATCAGGAAGCTGCCGCCGGAATCAGAACGGCCACGACCTTCTTTCATCATGTAGATGTAGCCGCTACCGTCATCATACAAATCGTTGGCGGTATGCCCTGAATGCTCAACAAAGGTATCCTGATTCAGCGGGAACATATCGTAAGCTTCGAAACGACCGACTTTTACTTTCCAGTCATTTTCCTGACCGAAGAAGAAAGCGGCGTCATCAAGATTGACCGAACCCGTCATGTCAGCCAGCGGTTGCGCTGAAAAACCGGCGAAATAGCCGTTATCCAGCTTACGCATACCGTCAAAGCCCAGCAGGATGCGTCCGTTCAGATCCCAGCGTTCATTAGTTGGGTCGCCCACATTCGAATTGGTTGCCGCCAGCACGCCTTTGTTGCTTTCCGCATCCATGTTGAATTCCACGTCGCCGTAGATTTTCAGATCGCCATAGCCGGAGAGCACCAGGTTAGGGGTGGTGGCGTTCTTTTTGGTCTCTTGCGCGGGCGTAGTGCCGTTGACTGGCGTATTTCCCTGAGCAACTTTAATTTCCTGGATCTCCGCAGCCTGCTGTACCTGCAATTGCTGCACCTGATTTTCCGCTTTTGCCGCGCGGTTTTCCGCAGCTTCCAGCCGAGCCTCCAGTTGTTCGAGCCGCTGTTCCAGAGTCATTTTTTGCGTTTTAGCAAAGCCATTATTTGCCACTAATAATAGACCTATTGCTAAAGCTAATGTCGATTTCTTCATTATTTGCTTTCCTTGAAATAAAGATCGTCCAACGTCTTCCGACCGGAAGACGCGCAACATGCAAATCTAAAAAATATTTTTATAGGTAATACGATACCGATGACTGAAATAAATTCAGAACATTAAAACGTGGCACCAGTGCAGGCTAATATTTATTATCATACTGATTTTATTATGTGTAACGTAGATATAATTAAGAATGTGAGGGATATAACAATAGTGCTGAAATTAACGAAAAATAATAAAAACAATTTTATATGAATAACAATAAAATATAATTAAAAATAATAAAAGCGCGAACGATAATCGCCGCGCCTTTATTTAATAAGCGTTCAATTAACTCTGCTCAGAAACCAGAATCGCCTGAGTGTCAGGCTCCAGTGCTTTAAAGATATGCGCTTGATCGGCGGGGTAACAAATATAATCGCCCTCACCTAACTCCTCCGGCGCTTCCGTCAATCCCACCATCGCCTTACCCTGCGTTACGATAATATGTTCAACCGATCCCGGTGGATGCGGTTGTGAAATACGATCCGCGCCCGGCTGCGTCAGCAGCAGATAGATATCCCGCCGCGCACCCGGTGGGCAGGCGGCCAGTAAAATGGCCTGATAGTGGGCCTGCTCAGCCACGACTTTTGTCCCTTCGCCGCGGCGAATCACCTGCGTTTTTTGCTCCTGCGGTTCCAGCAAGCGCGCAAAGGGAATATCTAACGCCACACACAGCGACCAGAGCGTTTCCAGACTAGGATTTCCATTGCCCGCTTCCAATTGCGAGAGTGTCGATTTTGCAATCCCCGCGCGACGGGCAATCTCCGCCAGCGACAAACCGGTGCGCTGACGTTCACGCACCAGACTTTTCGCGATCATACTGATGGGCTGGGTCATTCACGACTCCATGTTTTTTATATCGAACGAATTGTTCGACTTGTAAAGCCAATTGGTCGCGTTCATTATAATGGAAACTCGTTCGATATGGCTAAAACGGTATGAAACATTATTTTTCCAGTCTCAAAGGCGACACGATAAAAGCAATATTTTTAGTCTGTCTGGCCGTCGGTGTAGTCGGCATGTCATACGGCTCGCTGGCGATGGCCTACGGCTTCCCGCTGTGGGTACCGTTTGTACTCTCTATTACTGTGCTGGCGGGCGCGTCCGAGTTTATGTTTATCGGCATTATCGCCAGCGGTGGTAATCCACTGGCGGCTGCGGCTGCCGGTTTACTGGTTAACGCCCGACATGTGCCGTTCGGCGTCACCGTGCGCGATCTAGTAGGCACCCGAGCTGCCAGTTTCCTCGGCTGTCATATTATGAATGACGAAAGCGTGGTCTTTGGCCTGTCGCAAAAAACGCCTGAGCAACGTAAAGCCGCCTACTGGCTGTGCGGTCTGGGCGTCGCAATCTTCTGGCCTGTTGGCACCCTGATCGGCGCAGGCGTCGGCAAACTGCTCCCTGCCCCGGAAACCATCGGTCTGGATGCCGTCTTCCCTGCCATTCTGCTGGCTCTGGTCGTCCCGGCATTCAAAAACCGCACTACGCTGATTCGTGCCTGTAGCGGCGCCACGTTGTCGCTTGCCGCCATTCCCTTTGCGCCGGTCGGTTTACCGGTTTTGCTCTCACTCTTTGGCTTACTGACGAGGAAAAAATAATGGGCAACATGACGCTGTTTATCGTCGGTATCGCCATGTTATCTGTGGGAACGTATTTAATGCGTTTAGGGGGAGCCAAGCTTGGAAGCCGTTTAGCGTTCTCAGAACGCTCGCAGGCGCTGCTTTCCGACGCCGCAACGGTATTACTGTTCTCCGTTGCGCTGGCGACCACCTTTTACGAGGGCGAACACTTTGCCGGAATGGCGCGCGTACTCGGCGTGGCTTTTGCGGTATTTCTCGCCTGGCGTAAGATGCCGCTGATCGTGGTGATCGTTGCCGCTGCGGTGGTAACCGCGCTGTTACGAATGGTGGGTATACACTAAGAATATAATTACCCTGGCGAAATATTCATCAGGGTAATCACCTGTAGCGTTATGTGTTTTACCCCACAAAACCAGGCGCTAACTCTGCCTCAAATTGTCACTTCCCGCTGACATATTGCTGCTCATCTCTTCACCATCTCACCGTTAAAATCAAATCAAACAGTTTTTAACGGAGTCCCACCATGACAGCCCTTACAGCTAACTGCATGGACCTGAATATTCAGGGGAATAGCGTTTATGCCATCCTCAAGCAACTGGCGAATATGGCGCTTCAAAATGGCTACGTCTCTGACCGCAGCGCCTTCCTGCAAACGCTGCTGATACGCGAAAAGCTGCATTCCACCGGCTTTGGTTCGGGCATTGCCGTCCCACACGGTAAAAGCGTCTGTATCACACGCCCCTTCGTCTTGTTCGCGCGCAAATCAGAAAAAGTGGACTGGAAAGCCAGCGACGGCGAGGACGTTAACTGCTGGATCTGCCTCGGCGTGCCACAAACGGGCGAGGACGATCAGGTCAAAATTATCGGCACCCTGTGCCGCAAAATTATCCATCAAGATTTCATCAACCAACTGAAGCAAGGCGACACCGACCAGGTACTCGCCCTGCTCAATCAGACCTTAACCTCATAAGGAAGCGGCTATGGAGTCATCCTTGCGTTTAGTGGCGATTACCAACTGTCCGGCGGGTATCGCCCACACTTATATGGTGGCAGAAGCGTTGGAGCAAAAAGCGCGCTCGCTCGGCCATACGATTAAAGTCGAAACCCAGGGCTCAAGCGGCGTCGAAAACCGACTGACCAGTGAAGAAATTGCCGCTGCCGATTACGTTATTCTGGCTACAGGTCGCGGCCTGAGCGGCGAAGACCGGGCGCGTTTCGCCGGGAAAAAAGTCTATGAAATAGCCATTTCCCAGGCGCTGAAAAATATCGACCTGATTTTTACGCAGTTACCGACTCATTCACAACTTTTTGCCACTGATAGCAGCGTGAAGCTGGGAAAACAGGAGGTCCAGCACGGTAGCGTGATGAGCCACCTGATGGCTGGCGTTTCCGCCGCGCTGCCGTTTGTTATTGGCGGCGGTATTCTGGTTGCCATCGCTAATATGCTGGTACAGTTCGGTTTGCCCTATGCCGATATGTCGAAAGGTGCGCCATCGTTCACCTGGGTTGTTGAATCCATCGGCTATCTGGGCTTCACCTTTATGATCCCCATAATGGGGGCATACATCGCGTGGTCGATTGCCGATAAGCCCGCTTTTGCCCCGGCGTTTCTGGTGTGTTACCTGGCGAACGATAAAGGTCTTCTCGGCACCCAGTCCGGCGCGGGGTTTCTCGGCGCGGTCGTACTCGGGCTGGCAATTGGCTACTTTGTGCTTTGGTTTCGCAAGGTTCGGCTCGGCAAAGCGTTGCAGCCGCTGCTCGGCTCCATGCTGATCCCGTTTGTCACTTTGCTGGTGTTTGGCGTACTGACTTATTACGTCATCGGCCCGGTGATGTCCGACATCATGGGGGGGCTGCTGCACTTCCTGAACACCATTCCGCCATCAATGAAAATGGGCGCAGCCTTCCTCGTTGGCGCAATGCTGGCATTTGATATGGGCGGGCCAATCAATAAAACGGCCTGGTTCTTCTGCTTCTCACTGCTGGAAAAACATATCTATGACTGGTACGCCATCGTCGGCGTGGTGGCGCTGATGCCGCCCGTCGCGGCAGGTATCGCTACCTATTTAGCGCCGAAACTATTTACCCAGCAGGAGAAGGCCGCCGCCAGCAGTGCGATTGTGGTGGGTGCCACCGTCGCCACCGAACCGGCAATCCCATATGCGCTGGCCGCGCCGCTGCCGATGATTACCGCCAATACGCTCTCCGGTGGTATTACCGGCATGCTGGTCATCGCCTTTGGAATCAAACGTCTCGCGCCGGGTTTAGGTATCTTTGATCCGCTGATTGGCCTGATGTCGCCGGTGGGGTCATTTTACCTGGTGCTGGCTATCGGTCTGGCGCTGAACATTTCGTTAATTATCATCCTGAAAGGATTGTGGCTGAAACGTAAAGCCGCACAGCAGGAGCTTGCCCATGAACATTGAGTTACTTCAGCAGTTATGCGAAGCCAGCGCCGTCAGCGGTGATGAGCAGGAAGTTCGCACTCTTCTCATTAATGCGCTGGATTCCAGCGTCGATGAAATCACTTTTGACGGCCTCGGCAGCTTTGTCGCACGCAAGGGCAACCGTGGGCCGAAGGTTGCCATCGTCGGTCACATGGATGAAGTGGGCTTTATGGTCACGCATATCGACGAAAGCGGCTTTTTGCGCTTCACCACCATTGGCGGTTGGTGGAGCCAGTCGATGCTGAACCACCGGGTCGCCATCCGCACCCGCAAGGGCGTCAAAATCCCTGGCATAATCGGCTCCGTAGCACCGCACGCCTTAACGGAAAAGCAGAAACAGCAACCTCTGACATTTGACGAAATGTTCATCGATATTGGTGCCAACAGCCGCGAAGAAGTAGAAAAACGCGGAATTGCGATCGGTGATTTCGTTAGCCCGGAAGCCAATTTCGCTCACTGGGGCGAAGATAAGATCGTCGGCAAAGCGCTGGATAATCGTGTCGGCTGCGCCCTGATGGCCGAGCTTTTACAAACCGTGGATAACCCTGAAATTACCCTGTACGGCGTGGGCAGCGTGGAAGAAGAAGTGGGTCTACGCGGGGCGCAAACCTCAGCGGAGCATATCAAGCCCGATGTGGTGATCGTGCTGGATACTGCGGTTGCGGGCGATGTGCCCGGAATCGACAGCATTAAATACCCACTCAAGCTTGGCGAGGGCCCAGGGCTGATGCTGTTCGATAAGCGCTATTTCCCTAATCAGCAGTTGGTTGCCACATTAAAAGCGTGTGCAGAAAACAGCGGTGCGTCATTGCAGTTTTGCACCATGAAAACCGGGGCGACGGACGGTGGACGCTATAACGTTATGGGCGGCGGTCGTCCGGTGGCGGCACTATGCCTGCCGACTCGCTATCTCCACGCCAACAGCGGCATGATTTCCGCATCGGATTACGACGCGCTGTTTACGCTGGTGCGGGAACTGCTCACCTCGCTGTCGACCGAAAAGGTCCGCGCGCTTACTGACTTTCGCCGGGAGAGTTAATGCTTTCGGAACGCCAGTTAAAATTGGTGGATCTTCTTGAACAGCAGCCGTGTTTGCTGGGCGACCTGGCGCGGCAAACTGGCGTTTCAGGCAGAACCATCCTGCGTGATATTGACTACCTCAATTTTACCCTCAGCGGTAAGGCCCGCATTCAGCCCGGCGGCAGTGCGGGCTATCAGTTGGAAATTGTCGACAGACGCGGTTATTTTCAGCTTCTGCAACGCCATGATAATGATGACCGGTTGCTGGCCTTTCTTCTGCTCAATACCTTTACACCGCGTGTACAGCTGGCTTCGGCGCTCAATTTACCTGAAACTTGGGTGGCCGATCGTCTCCCACGGTTGAAGCAGCGCTATGAGCGGGCCTTTTGTCTTGCCAGCCGCCCGGGCGTCGGTCATTTCATTGATGAACCAGAAGAAAAGCGCATTATCCTGTTGGCGAATCTGCTTAAAAAAGATCCCCTCTTAATTCCACTGCCGGGTATTACCCGGGACAACATCGACAGGCTCAATGCAGCATGTGAAAAACTTAATGAATTCCCGCTCATCTCGGGAGAGTACCTGGCAAGTCTGGTGCTGGCCGTCTATGCCCTGCGTAACCAGCTCTCCGGATCATGGCCGGAGTGTCGGTATGTTTCACTGAAAAATGCGGTGGAACAAGGAGGAGTCTACCTGGGCGAGAACGCCTTCAGAACACTGATCGGCCTTCTGGAAATCAGACAACAGCAGGCAATGACAATTTCTGCCGATGCGGTGACCTTGTTGTTAAAAAGCGTTCCCGGCATCGCTGCGTTGAACGTTATCGATACCCAACTGGTTGATAATATTACCGGCCACCTGCTGAGATGCGTGTCTGCCCCGGTTTGGGTACCGGAACATCGCCAGAGCAGTATGCACAACCTGAAGTCGACCTGGCCTGCCGCCTTCGATTTGAGTCTGCGTTTTATTGCCCTGTTGCGTGAAAAACTGGATATCCCACTGTTCGATAGCGACCTCATCGGGCTTTACTTCGCCTGCGCCCTGGAGCGCCATCAAAACGAGCGCCAGCCGGTCATTTTGTTATCCGACCAGAATGCTATCGCCACCATCAACCAACAGGCCATTGAGCGAGATGTTCTGAATTGTCGGGTGATCATTGCGCGAAATACGAGTGAAGTCAGCGCCATCAGTGAAGAAATCACCCCACTGTTAATCATCAACAATAGTCACTATTTACTTGATGAATCTATAAAAAATACCTTAACCATCAAGAATATCATCACCTCTGCGGGTACCGAGCAGATTAAACACTTCCTCGCAACGGCCTTTATCCGCCAGCAGCCCGAACGTTTCTTTTTACAGCCGGGCAGCTTCCATTACGCCAATATGAAGGCTGAAAGCTGGCAGAGTATTATCGGCCGGATCTGCGGCCAGCTTGTGGCACAGAGCCATATCACCGAGGACGAAGCGCTGCGCATTTGCGCCCGGGAGCATGAAGGTGAAAACCTGATCGTGAATCGCCTGGCGATTCCTCATTGCTGGAGCGAACAGGAGCGCCGCTTTCGTGGTTTCTTTATTACCCTCGCACACCCTATTCTGGTGAATAACGAACCGGTCAGCCATGTCCTGATCGCCTGTGCCGCCGCCGAGGCGCGGCATGAGCTAAAAATCTTCAGTTATTTATCCAGCGTGCTGAGCAGCCATCCGGCAGAAACTATTGCGGGATTGAAAGACTATAACGCGTTTATCGCATTGCTCAGGCAGTGAATGCCGGAAATGAAAAAAGCGCCTCAAGGGCGCTCTTTCGACAGTACTGAGGTATCTTATTTCAGCAGTTCAGCAGTCATGTGCACGCGGTTGCCGGTGTATGCCTGAGTGATTTTATAATCGCTGGCACCTGCACGTTCAGCCTGAGCGGCAATTTTTGCTTCAGCGCTTTCCAGTGTAGAACCAGTTGCGGTAACTGTCTGAGCAGCGAAAGAACCGAAAGAAGTAGCCAGAGCGATAACTGCGACAAAAGTTTTGATGCTTTTCATGATATAAACCCTTTAACTTAGTTGTTTGATTAAGGCACCGTGCCTTGATGTGATAAATAATAGCCATCTCATCGCACAACTAAAAGCGGAAGGATTTGCCAGTCTTATTCAAATTAATTGAACACTGGTTACTCAGTTATCAGACGCTCGGGATGTGTATAAATCGTCGCCCGGCCCGGTTTGCAAAAACCCACCAGCGTCAGGTTACAGCGTTCGGCAACTTCCACAGCGAGCGTTGTCGCCGCAGAAACAGCAAACAGGATTTCCACGCCGCACATTGCCGACTTCTGCACCATCTCGTAGCTGGCGCGGCTGGAGACTAATACCGCGCCCTGCTGCCAGGTTTCCCCTTCGATCGCACGTCGTCCCAGCAGTTTATCCAGCGCAACATGACGTCCAACATCTTCATGTCCGCCCGCCAGATGACCTGACGGCTGTACCCAGGCAGCCGCGTGCGTGCAGCCTGTCAGTTGCCCAACAGGCTGGAAATCAGGGAGATGCCTTAAGGCGTTATCGAGATGCGCCAGATTGAATGTCTGGGTAAACGGCAGCGGCTGGACCGGTTTGCCAATATCATTAAGTTGTTCCACGCCACAAACACCGCAGCCAGTCCGACCGGCCAGTGCGCGACGACGCTCTTTCAACCCCATAAAGCGCCGGCTGGACAGCTCAACCTGCACTTCTAATCCGTTGCAGGAAGGCACCACGTCCATCCCGTAAATATCTTGCGAGGACTCAATAATGCCTTCAGAAAGTGAAAAACCCATCGCGAAGTGCTCAAGATCTTTCGGGGATGCCATCATCACCACGTGTGAAATCCCGTTGTATACCAGTGCCACAGGCACTTCTTCAGCTACCTCATCTGGCTGAGGATGTTGCAAGTCCTCGCGCTTCCAGAGGGTCAACTGACGAGATCCTGTCGGAGATGTCACATTCTTGATGTTTTCTTGAATAATCTTATTCACTTTCTTTTAACCGTATTGGAACACGCATACCAACATTGTGGTATTCTTTACAAACCCCTCTTGGACGGAGGGAAATTCACCCAATTCTGGACCTTTGCGGTCCCGTCCGCAAAGAAAAATAACAACCACTTCCCTCGCGTTCGCGTTATAGGAAAACGAAGGGAACGTGACAATGTCGAAACAAGGAGCGAACCATGCAGGTCAGCAGAAGGCAGTTCTTTAAGATCTGCGCTGGCGGTATGGCAGGCACCACGGCAGCGGCACTGGGCTTTGCACCCGGCGTAGCGCTAGCGGAAACACGGCAATATAAATTGCTGCGCACCCGCGAAACCCGTAACACCTGCACTTACTGTTCCGTTGGCTGTGGACTGTTAATGTACAGTCTCGGTGACGGAGCAAAAAACGCCAAAGCATCCATCTTCCATATCGAAGGGGACCCGGATCACCCGGTGAACCGTGGCGCACTGTGCCCGAAAGGGGCAGGACTTGTGGACTTCATCCACTCTGAAAGCCGCCTGAAATTCCCGGAATACCGCGCACCTGGCTCTGATAAGTGGCAACAGATTAGCTGGGATGAGGCATTTGACCGCATCGCTAAGCTGATGAAAGAAGATCGCGACGCTAACTACGTTGCACAAAACGCCGAAGGCGTAACCGTTAACCGCTGGCTTTCCACCGGGATGCTGTGTGCTTCCGCTTCCAGTAACGAAACCGGCTATTTAACACAAAAATTCTCCCGCGCGCTTGGTATGCTCGCGGTCGACAACCAGGCACGCGTCTGACACGGACCAACGGTAGCAAGTCTTGCTCCAACATTTGGTCGCGGTGCGATGACCAACCACTGGGTCGACATTAAAAACGCCAACCTCGTTGTGGTGATGGGCGGTAACGCCGCTGAAGCTCACCCGGTCGGGTTCCGCTGGGCGATGGAAGCCAAAATTCACAACGGCGCGAAACTGATTGTTATCGATCCGCGCTTTACGCGAACCGCGGCGGTGGCTGATTTCTATGCTCCGATTCGTTCCGGTACTGACATTGCTTTCCTGTCAGGCGTTTTGCTGTACCTGCTGAACAACGAAAAATTCAACCGCGAATACACTGAAGCCTATACCAACGCCAGCCTGATCGTGCGTGAGGATTACGGTTTCGAAGATGGCCTGTTTACCGGCTACGACGCGGACAAACGCAAGTATGACAAAACCAGTTGGAACTACGAACTGGATGAAAAAGGCTTCGCCAAACGCGATGTCACCCTGCAACACCCGCGCTGCGTATGGAACCTGCTGAAACAGCACGTCTCCCGCTACACGCCGGACGTCGTAGAAAATATCTGCGGTACGCCAAAGGCCGACTTCCTGAAGGTCTGTGAGTACATCGCAGAAACAAGCCGCCCAGATAAAACCGCGTCGTTCCTGTACGCACTGGGCTGGACGCAACACTCCGTTGGTGCGCAGAACATCCGCACCATGGCGATGATCCAGTTGCTGCTGGGCAATATGGGGATGGCAGGCGGCGGCGTTAACGCCCTGCGCGGACACTCTAACATTCAGGGTCTGACCGACTTAGGTCTGCTGTCACAAAGCCTGCCGGGCTACATGACGCTGCCAAGCGAGAAGCAAACTGACCTGCAAACTTACCTTGCCGCCAACACGCCAAAACCGTTGCTGGAAGGCCAGGTGAACTACTGGGGCAACTACCCGAAATTCTTCGTTTCGATGATGAAAGCCTTCTTTGGCGATAAAGCGACAGCGGAAAACAGCTGGGGCTTCGACTGGCTGCCGAAGTGGGATAAAGGGTACGACGTCCTGCAGTACTTCGAGATGATGAACCAGGGCAAAGTGAATGGCTATATCTGCCAGGGCTTTAACCCGGTCGCATCATTCCCGAATAAAAACAAGGTTGTGGCTTCACTGTCCAAACTGAAGTTCCTGGTTACCATCGACCCGCTCAACACAGAGACCTCCACCTTCTGGCAGAACCACGGTGAGTCGAACGATGTTGACCCGTCGAAAATCCAGACTGAAGTATTCCGTCTGCCGTCCACCTGCTTCGCCGAAGAGAACGGTTCTATCGTCAACTCCGGTCGCTGGCTGCAGTGGCACTGGAAAGGTGCGGATGCCCCAGGGATTGCCGTTACCGATGGTGAAATCCTCGCCGGTATCTTCCTGCGTCTGCGCAAGATGTATGCCGAGCAGGGTGGTGCGAACCCGGAACAGGTGCTGAGCATGACCTGGAACTACTCCACCCCACACGAACCGGCTTCGGAAGAAGTGGCGATGGAGAGCAACGGTAAAGCCCTGGCCGACATTATCGACCCGGCCACCGGTGCCGTTATCGTCAAGAAAGGCCAACAGCTTAGCTCGTTCGCCCAACTGCGTGACGACGGTACCACCTCCAGCGGCTGCTGGATTTTTGCCGGTAGCTGGACGCCGGAAGGCAACCAGATGGCACGCCGCGATAATGCCGATCCATCAGGCCTTGGCAATACGCTGGGCTGGGCATGGGCGTGGCCGCTCAACCGACGCATTTTGTATAACCGCGCCTCCGCTGACCCGCAGGGGAATCCGTGGGATCCAAAACGTCAGATCCTGAAATGGGACGGGGCGAAATGGAGCGGGATGGATATTCCAGACTACAGTGCCGCCGCGCCGGGCAGCAACGTTGGGCCGTTCATCATGCAGCCGGAAGGGATGGGACGCCTGTTTGCTATCGATAAGATGGCAGAAGGTCCGTTCCCGGAACACTACGAGCCGTTTGAAACGCCGCTGGGGACTAACCCGCTGCACCCGAACGTTATCTCTAACCCTGCCGCACGTATCTTTAAAGGTGACGCGGAAGCACTGGGTAAAGCGGATAAGTTCCCGTACGTCGGTACGACCTACCGTCTGACCGAGCACTTCCACTACTGGACTAAGCATGCGCTGCTTAACGCTATCGCCCAGCCGGAGCAGTTTGTGGAAATTGGCGAGAAGCTGGCGAATAAGCTCGGTATCTCTCATGGCGATACCGTCAAAGTCTCCTCTAACCGTGGCTACATTAAAGCCAAAGCGGTGGTGACTAAACGTATTCGCACGTTGAAGGCCAACGGTCAGGATATCGACACTATCGGAATCCCGATTCACTGGGGCTACGAAGGTGTGGCGAAAAAAGGCTTTATCGCTAACACGTTAACGCCATTCGTCGGTGATGCGAACACGCAGACGCCGGAATTTAAGTCCTTCCTCGTGAACGTGGAAAAGGTGTAACGGAGACGACCTATGGCTTATCAATCGC
>NZ_SZWS01000045.1:17756-37069 GCF_005281245.1 Citrobacter sp. wls826 | reverse complement strand
CTCAGGCGCGGGACCATCAGGAAGAGGTGGCGAAGCTTATCGACGTCACCACCTGTATCGGCTGTAAAGCGTGTCAGGTGGCGTGTTCAGAATGGAACGACATCCGTGATGAAGTGGGCAACAACGTTGGGGTGTACGACAACCCGGCTGATTTGACCGCTAAATCCTGGACGGTAATGCGCTTCTCGGAAGTGGAACAAAACGACAAACTGGAGTGGCTAATCCGCAAGGATGGCTGTATGCACTGCGCCGATCCGGGCTGCCTGAAGGCGTGTCCGGCCGAAGGAGCAATCATTCAGTATGCCAACGGTATCGTCGACTTCCAGTCCGAGCAGTGCATCGGCTGTGGCTACTGTATCGCGGGCTGCCCGTTCGACGTGCCGCGCCTCAACCCGGAAGACAACCGCGTTTACAAATGTACGCTGTGCGTTGACCGTGTAGTGGTCGGACAAGAACCAGCCTGCGTGAAAACGTGTCCAACCGGCGCAATTCATTTCGGCACTAAAGAGTCGATGAAAACGCTGGCCGGTGAGCGCGTGGCGGAGCTGAAAACGCGTGGTTACGAAAACGCGGGTCTGTACGATCCGGCAGGCGTTGGCGGTACGCACGTGATGTACGTATTGCACCATGCGGACAAGCCGAATCTGTACCACGGTCTGCCGGAGAACCCGGAAATCAGCGCCACCGTGAAGTTCTGGAAAGGCATCTGGAAACCTCTCGCAGCCGTCGGCTTTGCAGCGACATTTGCGGCCAGTATCTTCCACTACGTCGGCGTAGGCCCGAACCGTGCGGAAGAGGAAGAAGACAATCTGCATGAAGAAAAAGACGAGGTGCGCAAATGAAACGACGTGACACCATCGTGCGCTACACGGCGCCGGAACGCATCAACCACTGGATCACCGCCTTCTGCTTCATTCTGGCGGCAGTGAGCGGGATGGGTTTTCTCTTCCCGTCGTTTAACTGGCTGATGCACATCATGGGCACGCCGCAACTGGCGCGAATTGTGCACCCGTTTGTCGGCGTGATCATGTTTGCCTCGTTTATCATCATGTTTTTCCGTTACTGGCACCACAATCTAATCAATCGGGATGATATCTTTTGGGCGAAGAATATTCGTAAGATTGTCGTCAACGAGGAAGTAGGTGACACGGGACGTTATAACTTCGGCCAGAAATGCGTATTCTGGGCGGCGATTATCTTCCTGGTCCTGTTGCTGGTGAGCGGAGTGGTCATCTGGCGTCCGTATTTTGCGCCTGCTTTCTCAATCCCGGTGATCCGATTCGCGTTAATGCTGCATTCATTTGCCGCAGTAGCGTTAATTGTGGTTATCATGGTGCACATTTACGCCGCCCTTTGGGTGAAAGGCACCATTACCGCGATGGTGGAAGGATGGGTTACCAGCTCATGGGCGAAGAAACATCACCCGCGCTGGTACCGTGAAGTCCGCCAGAAACAGGAAAAGTCATCTGAATGAGTATTCGCATAATCCCGCAAGATGAGCTGGAGAAGAGCGAGAAACGCACGGCGGATATGATTCCGCCGTTATTATTCCCCAGACTCAAAAATTTGTATAACCGCCGCGCTGAACGTCTGCGCGAGCTGGCCGAGAACAACCCGCTGGGTGATTACCTGCGTTTTGCCGCGCTGATCGCTCACGCGCAGGAAGTGGTGTTGTACGACCATCCGCTGCAGATGGATCTGACCGCTCGCATCAAAGAAGCGAACGATCAGGGCAAACCGCCACTGGATATCCACGTTCTGCCACGCGACAAGCACTGGCAAAAACTGCTGCAATCGCTAATTGCTGAGCTGAAGCCGGAAATGAGCGGCCCTGCGCTGGCCGTGATCGAGAATCTGGAAAAAGCCTCGGAGCAGGAGCTGGAACTGATGGCCAGCGCGCTGTTTGCCTCCGATTTCGCCTCCGTCAGCAGCGACAAAGCACCGTTCATTTGGGCTGCCCTGTCGCTCTACTGGGCGCAGATGGCGAGCCTGATCCCCGGCAAAGCCCGTGCGGAATACGGCGAACAGCGTCAGTACTGCCCGGTGTGTGGTTCAATGCCGGTATCCAGCATGGTGCAAATCGGTACCACTCAGGGGCTGCGCTATTTGCACTGCAACCTGTGCGAAACCGAGTGGCACGTGGTGCGCGTGAAGTGCAGCAACTGCGAGCAGAGCCGTGATTTGAACTACTGGTCGCTGGATAACGAACAGGCGGCAATTAAAGCTGAAAGCTGCGGCGATTGCGGGACTTACCTGAAGATTCTCTATCAGGAAAAAGACCCGAAAGTCGAGGCCGTAGCCGACGATCTCGCTTCACTGATGCTGGACGCACACATGGAGCAAGAGGGCTTTGCCCGCAGCTCCATCAACCCGTTCCTGTTCCCGGGTGAAGGGGAGTAAGTTCTTCGCACTACCGGGCGGCGCAGGTCGCCCGGGTTATAACGTATACGGTGTGACCACGCCGGATATGCCTGCAAAATCCCTGGTATTACGCGTAACCAGTGTAAGACGATGAATCTGCGCAGTGGCCAAAATGATGGCATCCGGCAATTTCATCCCATATTCCTGCCTGATACTCACGCTTCGTTCAGCAATATCCTGTGAAACACCGATCACATTAAAAGCGCCTAGCGCAACGCGTGTGCGAGATTCCTGATGATATTTTTTTGCGCCCACCATCAACTCCATCCATGTAATGAGGCTGATTGCGTTCTGCGGCGGCCATGTTTCTATCGCTAGTTTTGCTTCACTTCGCCCGCTAAACAGGTCGATGAGGATGTTGGTATCAAAAAGCGCAGATCCTGTGACCATTACCATTCCTCACGGAGTTTACGCTGATAATCAACGCCATCTTCCTCACAACCTTGCCATAGCCCAAGAGCACGTGAAATTGTCGTTTCAGCTTGATCCTGCCTCTCAAGATACTGTTCAACAGCCTCCCGCAAAAGCTCGGCCCGCGGCAGATTACGCTGCACCTTGAGATCATCAAGACGTTTGATCACTTCGTCTGATAAATCGAGTAAAATTCTGCCCATATCCATCCCAGCCATCATACTCACATATACCTCCAGTATATCATTGGCGATTAATTTCCACACAACATACACCCGAGAAAAGCGAGAAAATAGCCTTCACGCGAACGATTTTTACTTTTGCGAGCCGCTTTCCAGAATCGTATACCCCGTCACTTTTCCCATTCTCATTCGTGGCTATCCAGGTTATAAAACTGTATATCCATACAGACAAGGAAAATAATAAATGGCACTGGAAATCGGGATTGCACAGTTGGTTGAGGCATTTATCGCGGCGGGACGCCCTTCTTCGCGCGAGCAAAATATTGATGACCGGAGAGCAGGCTACATTGCCAGCACGGTACTGGCAGGAGAAACTGAAACCCGCGTACAGGTTGAAGATATTGAACTCGATGCAATGACATTTCGCGTTGTTTCGCCGCGGGACGCCACGGGAAATCTCCCCTGCGTTATCTATTATCACGGTGGCTGCTTTGTTAGTGGCGGATTCGCGACGCATGATAACCAGCTAAGGCAGCTCGCCTGGTACAGCGGCTGTCGAGTCATTGCGGTGCATTATCGCCTCGCACCAGAGCATACTTTCCCGGCTGCACATAACGACGCTGAAACGGGAGCCAATATTATCTGGAAGTATGCCCAGAAACTGGGTGTCGACCGCGGCAGGATTACGCTTGCTGGCGACAGTGCGGGCGGGCATCTGGCGCTGGTCACTGCACTTCGCCTAAAAGCTGCCAATCAATGGCAACCTGCGCAGCTAATGCTGATTTACCCAATGCTGGACGCAACCGCCAGGTTTGAGAGCTACGACCGAAATGGGCAGGATTACATTATCACACGTGACACGTTGCTTTCGGGCTACGAGATGTATTTGCCGCAAACCGACCTGCGGCATCCTGAAGCCAGCCCTGTCTGGCGTGAAGACTTCAACGGTCTGCCGCCCACGCACATCATTACAGCCGAATTCGACCCACTGCGCGATGAGGGCGAGGCCCTGTATCAACGGTTCCAGGAGCAGGGCGTGGAGTGCACCTGCCAACGCTATCTTGGCGTTATCCACGGATTTTTCCAGTTGGCAGGAGTGAGCCAGGCGGCACGAAATGTTATGCGAGATGTGGCCTGGCGGCTTGGCCGTTAGGGTTGTTTATGTTTTCGTCCACGGGTGCTATCTTGTGTGAATAGATAACACAAAGGACAAACTTATGCCCAGAACTACCAGCATTACAATCGGCGAGCATCTCGATCGTTTTATTAACGAAATGATTGAAAGTGGGCGCTATGGCTCCACCAGCGAAGTTGTTCGTTCGGCATTGCGTTTGCTGGAGGAACAAGAATTGCGAAATAATGCATTGCGCGACGCGCTGGAGGATGGGATACACAGTGGCACAAGCGACCTGACTCTACAGGAGGTCGCGCTCCGGAAGAAGCGCAGTCTGAATGTATAAACTCTCTAATCGGGCAGTCGAAGACTTTGAATCTATCTATGAATACACCTGGAGAAAATTCGGTTATCAACATGCAGATAAATACACGACAGAGTTGGAGCAGCTTTTATTACTATTAGAGAAAAACTCTTTGATGGGTCGCAACAGCTCTGAAATTAAGGAAGGTACCCGTCAATACAACCACCGCCAACATGCAATTTTTTATCAAAATGCGGATTATGGCATTTTCATAATCCGCATTTTACATCAGCAAATGAACCCAATATTGCATATTAACTAGAGAAACTACTCTTCCTCATTCCCGCCCTCTTCATATGCGCCAAACGGTTTCGCGGGTAGCACAATGTAGGTACCTTCAAACACGACGCCCGGCGTGTCATCGCCAAACACCCCGACCTGCATCTGAACGCGCGCCTTGCGGCCTCTTGCCAGACGGTCCAGGTCACCGCTCAGCGAGCCCAGATCGGCAATAGCGGTAGGTTTCCCGGTAATTGGCCTGCTGTATCGGATATGCGCGTCGGCGAGGATTATCGTCCCCCCCAGATGACGCTCGCGCAGCATCAGCCAGATAAGCCCCCAGCCCGTTAACGTCGCCAGTGAAAACAGGCTTCCGGCAAACAGCGTATGGTGCGGGTTCTGATTGCCTGTCTCTGGCATCGTAGTAATAAATTTCTGCCCGGTGTACTGCTGAATGCGCACGCCCATTTTCTCACTCAATGGAATATGTTCGTACCAGGCTTGCTGTAGCTGTCCGCACCAGTCCCCGCGATGGAGAATGTCGTCCAGCGTTGCGATGGGTTTAATCATCAAAAAATGTCGCACCGGCGTGGTTTGTGGCGTGGTAATTTCGCCCTGACTCACAAACCCCAGTTTGGCGAAAAATTCGACCGCATCTTCACGAGCGCTACAGGTTACGCGCTTTACCCCTTCCTGACGCGCCACAGACTCCAGGGTCATCGCCATCAGCGTGCCCAGCCCTTTCTCCTGCACAGAGGGGTCAACGGCCATAAAGCGTATGGAGGCTTCGTTATCCGCATTGATATACAGACGCCCGACCGCGACCAGATTTCCCTCTTCGTCCACCACCATCTGGTGATGCGCCATCGCGTCCCAGGCATCCCGTTCGGAGCCTTTTGGCTGGTGCAACGGTTTACGCAACATCTCCCAGCGAAACTGGTAGTAACGCTCCAACTCTTCTTCTGTTTGCGGTACTCGAAGGTGATACATAGTCGTATTCTCTCTTGTTGCCCGCGGCCACACCGGTAGCTGGTTCATACTTGTAACCAGAACGTCACGGGGCCATCATTAACCAGTGAAACCTGCATATCCGCAGCGAATCGACCGGTTTGCGTATTCATTTCCTGTTGGCGGCAACGCTCAACAAAGTATTCATACAGCGCTTCTGCCCGCTCGGGCGCAGCACCTTTCGAAAACCCCGGGCGCATGCCGCGTTCGGTATCTGCCGCCAGCGTGAACTGTGAAACCACCAGCACACTGCCACCTGATTGCTGCACGTTGAGGTTCATTTTTCCTTCGGCATCGCTAAAGATTCGATAGCCGAGTACGCGCTCGCACAGACGGTTCGCTTTCTGTTCGTCATCATCCCTTTCGACACCTAACAGGACCAAAAGTCCTGGGCCAATTTCACCCGTCACCTCGCCCTCCACGGTGACGCTGGCACGGGTTACGCGCTGAATTAATGCAATCATGGTTGATCTGCTTCTTCTTGTTCTGCGGCTTGTTTAAGTTTGCGGTATTCCCCGAGAGTGACAGTTATTTCCGCGCCAAGCAAGACGATACACCACGTCCAGTATACCCAGACAAATAAAATGGGGATCACCGCCAGGACACCGTAAATGAGCTGATACGACGGGAACATCGTGATGTAGAGCGCAAATCCTTTCTTTCCGGCCTCGAACAACACGGCGGCCACAAAGGCGCCAATAACCGCATCACGATTGGGCACACGCGTAGTTGGTACAATGCTGTAAAGCAGCCAGAACGAGAGCCAGGAAAGCACCAGAGGGAAAATACGCAAGACGTCATCAATCACCGAGTTGAGATCGCTGGCCCAGCGCAATGACAACAAATAAGAGCTGATCGCCAGACTAGCCCCCGCCAGCAGCGGCCCCAGCGTTAAAATCATCCAGTAGACGGCGAAAGAGTAAACTTTGGGACGAGTGCGCTTACTGCGCCAGATAGTATTCAGAGCATTATCAATGGCATACATCAGCAATAACGCCGTGACAATCAGCCCACATGCCCCAACGGCCGTCATTTTGTTCGAGTTGGCGACAAACTGTTCGATATAACGCTGGATGACGTCTCCCGTCGCCGGGATAAAGTTTGCAAAAATAAAATGACGTAGCTGGGCACTGACGTCGGAAAACATCGGAAATGCGGCGAAAAGAGCAAACACAACGGCGATAAGCGGTACTAATGAGAGCAGTGAAACATAGGCAAGATTCCCTGCCAGCGTCGTCATGTTGTCCTCATCAATCCGCTGCCATAGTAGCTTCAGCCAGGCCCGTACAGGACGCGTATGGTGCCTGGCTTGTTGCTGAACATTTTTTAGCATAACAACTTCGCGAAATAGTCAGGAATGGTCGTTTTATCGACGACCTGGATACTGGTAATCCCTAACCGGTTAGCTCCTTCAATATTATCGGCGTTGTCGTCAAAAAAGACCGCATCTTCCGCAGAAAAACCTTCAGACTGCAGGACATGCTGGTAAATCCGCGCTTCCGGTTTTCGCATGCCCAGATCCTGGGAAAGATAAATATGGTCAGCAGCCTGACGAATTTCAGGATATTCATCCGGCCAAAATGTTGTGTGCAGACGGTTAGTATTCGACAAGACGACCACCCGATGCCCCTGCTCACGCAGCTTATGCATGATGTCGATGACTTCAGGGCGCAATGCCACAAAAACGGCCTGCCAGCCGTGAGAGAACTGCTCGTAACTTAGCGGCAGCGCCATGTCATGACATAGCGCCTCGGCAAAGGCTTCATCCGTTATTTCACCTCGCTCATGCTGGTGAAAAGCCTCCCCCATGGTGAAACTTTGCTTCAGCGAGGCCAGCGGTACACGGCTCAGATCGCTCCATGTGCCCAACACGCGGTTGAAGTCGATATCGACAATCACATTACCTAAATCAAAGATATAGAGCATGCCCTTCTCCTTATTCGCCGTGGATGAATAACTGTAGCGGGAAAGGAGAAGTTTGACTATGTGAGAGTGATGGCTTCGAACTTATCGAGCCATCATCTGAGGAATTACACGGCCAGAGCATCATCTTGTGAAGGACTCACCTGCACAATTTCAACCTGTTGTGACTGGAGTAAATTATGCAATGCGGGACCTGGGTATTCATCGGTAAACAGCGCGGTCACCTGAGAGACGTTACCAATTTCTACCGCGGCAGAAGCCGTATATTTCGTATGATCCGCTGCCAGCAGAATGTGTCTTGAGTGCGACATCATCGTTTTCACCACGCTGGCTTCATTGACATCAAACTCCAGCAGCGCGCCATCACTTTCGATCGCGCCAACGCTGGTTACCAGGTAGTCGGCCCGAAAATCAGCGACAAATGCCGAGGCAGAAGGACCAATGATGCCACTGTTGTGCGGGCGTAACGTTCCCCCCGGCACCATGACTTCAAAACGTGGATTGTTATAAAGAATGTGCGCCACGCGCAGACTGTTGGTGATAATGCGCAAATGATTATGGTTTAACAGCGAGCGGGCCACCTGCTCAACGGTGGTGCCAATGGTAATAAACACCGTTGACCCATCGGGAATGTAGTCCGCCACCGCTTCCGCGATGGCTTTTTTCTCCTCCGTCCAGGAGACTTCACGCTGCTCAAACGCCGTATTCACCACGCTGGAGGCTCTGCCCGCGCCACCATGATGACGCGTAATTAATCCCTGCTCGCTGAGTTTACGAATATCACGACGCACGGTCTGCGTGGACACGTCCAGCAGGCTGGCCAGCTCGTCGATATTCATATAACCGCGCTCGCTAATCAGCATAAGCAGTTGATCGTGTCGCGGGTTACCGGTCAGTTCGGTAAGACTCATGAAATTTCCTCGAAAAACCATTGCCCTGGCATTTTATACAAAAAGTGACAGAAAAGATCGGGTTTGATCACAGTCAGGGATTCCGGCCCTTCCTCCCGGACGCGTACATTTTAGCGCAGCAACCCCGCTGGCGAACCTGACGGCCTCTTCCGGGAGGTCGCCGCCGGCCAGGCTAAACGCGAGCGCACCATGGAAAACATCCCCCGCCCCCGTTGTGTCAACAACGTCGACTTTAAATCCAGATTGATGCTGCAACGTATTATTTTTTATCCAGTCGCAGCCTGCACTGCCCCGCGTTACATACACGTGACCATTTGTGAGCGTTTGTGCTTGTTTCAGTCCGGCTTCAGGATCGTTTATCCCGGTTAAACGCGCCAGACCGGGTTCAGAAAACGCAGCATGATCGCTTAACGCCACCAGCTCGCGGATATCTTGTGGCGTTACGTCACCATCCAGTACCGTCATCACTCCCGCCCGACGTGCCAATGTGAACGCCTGCCTGGCCCCTTCGTGCCAGCGAACATCCGCCAACACCACATCCCACTGGGTAAAATCGATCTCATTGAGCCAGTCAGCATCATGCAGTAAATCCGGGCTGGGATAGTTAACGATAATCCGTTCCCCTTGCGCATCAACCATAATTGCCGATTGTGAAGACTTCGCCCCCGCGTAGCGCCGGGAATAGCGGGTATTTACCCCCAGGGACTCCAGCTCCGCCAGCAAGCTATTTCCGGTGTCGTCATCGCCCACACGGCCAATAAAGTCCACCTGCGCGCCCAGCTTCGCTGCAGCCACTGCGGCCGTTGCAGCAGGCCCGCCGCCCACTTCCGTATAACGCTTCGCCACATACTTACCTCCTTCAGTCGGTAAACCTTCCACGTAATAGATGCGATCCATCACGGCAATACCTACACAAGCAATACGAATCATGGTCGTTCCTTAGGCGTTTCAAGATGGGATCATTTTAATTTCACAAAATGTTTAAAAAGTGACGGCTGTCAATTTTTTGACCATAAATTACAAATACGATCAAAAACAGACAGAAACAAACGACCTTAAATGACAAAAAATGACATCCACGTCTCAGGAGAACGTTATGGCAGTTATAGCATTTATCGGATTAGGTCAGATGGGTTCACCCATGGCGAGCAACTTGCTGAAGCAGGGTCATCAACTCAGCGTCTTTGACGTTAACCCGGATGCCGTTCAGCGCCTGGTGGAAAAAGGAGCACAGCCTGCCAGTAGCCCGGCTCAGGCAGCAAAAGGTGCAGAATTTGTCATCACCATGCTGCCAAACGGCGATCTGGTGCGCAGCGTATTGTTCGGCGAGCAGGGTATTTGCGAAAGCCTCTCACAGCAGGCGTTAGTAATTGATATGTCGACTATTCACCCACTGCAAACCGATAAACTCATCGCCGATATGCGTGCCAAAGGCTTCGATATGATGGATTGCCCGGTTGGACGCACCTCCGATCACGCCATAGCGGGAACGCTGTTGCTGCTGGCAGGTGGAACGGCAGAGCAGGTAGAACGCGCCACACCGTTTCTGATGGCGATGGGTAATGAATTGATCAATGCAGGTGGTCCCGGCATGGGGATCCGCGTGAAGCTCATCAACAACTACATGAGTATCGCGCTAAACGCCCTCTCTGCCGAAGCCGCCGTGTTGTGCGAGGCACTTGGTCTCTCCTTCGATGTGGCTTTGCAAGTCATGAGCGGCACCCCCGCCGGAAAAGGCCACTTTACTACCTCCTGGCCGAACAAAGTGCTGAAAGGCGATCTTTCCCCGGCTTTCATGATCGATTTAGCTCACAAGGATCTTGGCATCGCCCTGGACGTTGCCAACCAATTGCACGTGCCGATGCCGCTCGGCGCCGCTTCCCGCGAAGTCTATAACCAGGCACGCGCCGCTGGCCGTGGCCGGGAAGACTGGACCGCAATACTCGAGCAGGTTCGGGCATCTGCCGGACTGAATTCCCAACTTTGATAAGTAAAAGGACTGAACAATGACCAAGTACACCCTGAAAGATATCACCCGAGCTTCCGGCGGGTTTGCCATGCTGGCGGTCGATCAGCGCGAAGCCATGCGCTTAATGTTTGCCGCCGCGGGTGCAAAATCCCCGGTCAATGACAGCGTGCTGACTGATTTCAAAGTCAATGCGGCGAAGATCCTTTCCCCCTATGCCTCCGCCATTCTGGTCGATCAGCAGTTCTGCTACCGCCAGGTTGTAGAGCAAAACGCGGTCGCCAAAAGCTGCGCCATGATTGTGGCCGCTGATGAGTTCATTCCGGGTAACGGTATTCCGGTCGATAGCGTGGTGATTGATAAAAAAATCAACCCGCAGACCGTGAAGCAAGATGGTGCCAAGGCCCTCAAACTGCTGGTGCTGTGGCGTAGCGATGAAGATGCCCAACAACGTCTTGATATGGTGGGAGAATTCAATGAACTGTGCCATTCCAATGGCCTGCTGAGCATCATCGAGCCGGTTGTTCGCCCACCACGTCGTGGCGATAAGTTCGATCGTGAACAAGCCATTATCGATGCCGCGAAAGAACTGGGTGATAGCGGTGCCGATCTCTACAAGGTCGAAATGCCTCTGTACGGCAAAGGAACCCAACAAGAGCTGCTTAGCGCCTCTCAGCGCCTGAATGAAAACATCAACATGCCGTGGGTCATTCTCTCCTCCGGTGTGGATGAAAAACTGTTCCCACGCGCGGTCAGCGTAGCAATGACCGCTGGCGCATCCGGCTTCCTGGCCGGACGTGCGGTCTGGTCATCCGTGGTTGGCCTGCCGGATACCGAACTGATGCTGCGTGATGTTTCCGCACCTAAGTTGCAGCGTCTGGGCGATATCGTCGATGAAATGATGGCCCGGCGCTAAGAGGATCTCAGAATGAAATGGTTTAACACCCTAAGCCACAACCGCTGGCTGGAGCAGGAAACAGATCGCATCTTTAACTTTGGTAAGAACGCTGCGGTACCTACCGGATTTGGCTGGCTGGGAAACAGTGGTCAGGTCAGAGCAGATATGGGGACACATCTGTGGATCACCGCCCGCATGCTGCACGTCTACTCCGTTGCCGCGTCAATGGGTCGGCCTGGCGCATACCAACTCGTCGATCACGGCATTAAAGCGCTGAACGGTGCGCTACGCGACACACGCTACGGCGGTTGGTACGCCTGCGTAAATGACGAAGGCGTGATGGACGCCTCCAAGCAGGGTTATCAGCATTTCTTCGTCTTGCTCGGCGCGGCAAGCGCGGTCACTACCGGTCATCCACAGGCCAGACAATTGTTGGATGATGCCATCGAGGTGATTGAAAAGTACTTCTGGAGCGAAGACGAGCAGATGTGCCTGGAGTCCTGGGACGAAGCCTTCAGCCAGACGGAAGATTACCGTGGCGGTAACGCCAACATGCACGCGGTCGAGGCTTTCCTGATCGTTTATGACGTTACCCATGACCGTAAATGGCTCGATCGCGCACTGCGAATTGCTTCGGTGATTATTCACGACGTGGCCCGCAGCGGGGAGTATCGCGTCAACGAGCACTTCGATTCACAGTGGAACCCAATTCGCGATTACAACAAGGATAACCCTGCTCACCGTTTCCGCGCATACGGCGGCACGCCGGGCCACTGGATCGAATGGGGCCGTCTGATGCTGCATCTGCATGCCGCGTTGGAAGCCCGCTTCGAAACGCCTCCCGCCTGGCTGCTGGAAGATGCCAAAGGCTTGTTCCACGCCACCATCCGTGATGCCTGGGCACCGGACGGTGCGGATGGTTTTGTCTATTCGGTGGACTGGGACGGTAAACCAATCGTTCGCGAAAGAGTGCGTTGGCCGATAGTCGAAGCCATGGGTACCGCCTATGCCTTGTATACCCTCACCGGCGACAGCCAGTACGAAGCCTGGTACCAGAAGTGGTGGGATTACTGCATCACCTATCTGATGGACTACGAGACCGGTTCATGGTGGCAGGAGTTGGACACCGATAACAAAGTGACCACCAAAGTCTGGGACGGTAAGCAGGACATTTATCACCTGCTGCACTGCCTGGTAATCCCGCGTCTACCGCTGGCTCCGGGCCTTGCTCCGGCGGTTGCTGCCGGTCTTCTGGATATCAACGCCAAATAAGTCACAAGGATAGCAGCCATGCATAGTGGTGGAAAAACCATTCATCTTCAGGCCGGACACTACGAGGCGAAAATCGTCACGGTTGGAGCTGGGCTGGCAGAATTGATGCATCGTGGGCGTCACATCGTTATTCCACATAAGCCGCAAGAAATGCCGCAGGCGCATTTAGGAAAAGTGTTAGTCCCATGGCCAAACCGCGTTGCAGACGGCTGCTATCAACATAACGGCAAGACCTTCCAGCTTGCCGTTAACGACACTGTTTCGCATACCGCCATTCATGGGCTGTTGGCCTGGCGGGACTGGCAGATTAACCAGCAGTCGGCATCGGAAGTGTCGCTGATGATTTTTCTGCCGCCCTCTTATGGTTATCCCTTTTCATTACTGGTTGAAACAACATATCGCCTTGATGCAATAAGCGGTCTGCACATTTTTATTACTGCGCTGAATATTGGTGATGAATCAGCGCCTTATGGTTCTGGCGCTCATCCCTATTTGACCTGTGGTCTTGAGAAGATAGATAGCTGTACGCTCACTCTTCCGACAGATGAGGTCTTTGACATTGATACCCTGGAAACGCATCGCGTTGAGAATACCGCGCTGAATTTCACCACGCCGCGCCCTGTCGCTGCAACGCAGATCGATCACACCTTTAAAACCCCTGTGTCCGGGCGTGAATGGGAAGTCCGCATGTTCAGTGCAACGAAAAATATGACGACGTACTTACGTTGCGACCAGCCGTGGCTACAGATTTACAGCGGCGAGAAATTACACCGTCTGGGGCTTGCCGTAGAACCCATGACCTGCCCGCCAGATGCCTTTAATTCAGGCATCAGTCTTATCTCTCTGGCACCCGGCGAGATGCATCGGATGCATTTTTTAATCGGTGCCGAATAACCTTATCCCAAAACAAAAATTACCGAATTACCCTATTTTTACGGAGACGATAATGAATTCGCTACAACAACGGTCAACCGCTTTAGAACTAACGACGTTACAGAATGGCTTTACGCTGACATACCACCAGCGCCTGATTTTACGTCACAGCACAGAAACCCCCTGCCTGTGGATCGGCGCTGGCGTTGCCGATATTGATATGTTCCGCGGCAACTTCAGCATTAAAGACAAACTCAATGAGAAGATTGCCCTGACCGACGCCACGGTCAGCGAGTCGCCTGACGGCTGGCAGGTGCATTTCAGTCGCGGTAACACCATCAACGCCACGCTGCACATCTCCACCGATGAACAGGGTCGCCTGAAGCTGGATCTGCACAACGATGACCTCAGCCATAACCGCATCTGGCTGCGTCTGGCTGCCAACCCGGACGATCATATTTACGGCTGCGGTGAACAGTTCTCTTATTTCGACTTACGCGGTAAACCGTTCCCACTGTGGACCAGCGAACAGGGCGTGGGCCGTAACAAAAATAGCTATGTCACCTGGCAGGCAGACTGCAAAGAAAATGCCGGTGGTGACTACTACTGGACCTTTTTCCCGCAGCCGACCTTCGTCAGCACGCAGAAGTACTACTGCCACGTTGATAACAGCTGCTATATGAATTTCGACTTCAGCGCGCCGGAGTATCACGAACTGGCATTGTGGGAGGACAAAACCACCCTACGATTTGAATGCGCTGACACCTACATCTCTTTACTGGAAAAACTGACCGCGCTGTTAGGACGCCAGCCGGAGCTGCCGGACTGGATCTACGATGGCGTCACGCTCGGTATTCAAGGCGGTACTGAGGTTTGCCAGAACAAACTGGACACCATGCGTAACGCAGGCGTGAAAGTAAACGGCATCTGGGCGCAGGACTGGTCCGGGATCCGCATGACCTCCTTTGGCAAACGCGTGATGTGGAACTGGAAGTGGAACAGCGACAACTATCCTCAGTTGGATAGCCGTATTAAGCAGTGGAAAGAAGAAGGCGTGCAATTCCTCTCCTACATCAACCCGTACGTCGCCAGCGATAAAGATCTCTGCGCTGAAGCGGCTGCGCACGGTTATCTGGCGAAAGATTCCTCTGGCGCTGACTATCTGGTTGAGTTTGGCGAGTTTTATGGCGGCGTGGTGGACCTGACCAACCCTGAAGCCTACGCCTGGTTCAAAGATGTCATCAAAAAGAACATGATTGAGCTGGGATGCGGCGGTTGGATGGCCGACTTTGGCGAATACCTGCCAACCGACACTTACCTGCACAATGGCATTAGCGCTGAAATTATGCATAACGCCTGGCCTGCGCTGTGGGCGAAATGTAACTACGAAGCGTTACAGGAGACTGGCAAGCTCGGCGAGATCCTGTTCTTTATGCGTGCGGGCTACACCGGCAGCCAGAAATACTCCACCATGATGTGGGCAGGCGATCAGAACGTTGACTGGAGCCTTGACGACGGTCTGGCTTCCGTCGTTCCTGCAGCGCTGTCACTGGCGATGAGCGGCCATGGTCTGCACCACAGCGATATCGGCGGCTACACCACCCTATTTGAAATGAAACGCAGCAAAGAGCTGCTGCTGCGCTGGTGTGACTTTAACGCCTTCACACCGATGATGCGCACCCACGAAGGTAACCGCCCTGGCGATAACTGGCAGTTTGATGGCGATGCTGACACCATCGCTCACTTTGCTCGTATGACCACCGTCTTTACCACCCTTAAACCGTATCTGAAACAGGCGGTCGCGCAAAACAGCGCTACCGGTCTGCCGGTGATGCGTCCGCTATTCCTACATTACGAAGACGATGCACGGACCTACACACTGAAATATCAGTACCTGCTGGGACAGGATGTTTTGGTTGCGCCGGTTCACGAACAAGGCCAGCAAAACTGGACTCTGTATCTGCCGGAGGATAGCTGGGTCAACATCTGGACCGGGGAAACTTACCAGGGCGGTGAAATTACCGTGGATGCGCCTATTGGCAAGCCTCCGGTGTTTTATCGCGCGAAGAGTGAATGGGCGTCACTGTTTGCCACTTTACGCAACATCTAATGCGGCTCGCCCGTGGGGAAACTCGCGGGCACATGGAGAATAATAATGAGTCAGACTTCCTCTAATCCGGCAACCCTACGCTTGCCGTTCAAAGAAAAACTCGCCTATGGGATGGGTGATTTAGGCTCCAATATCCTGCTGGATATTGGTACGCTCTATTTACTCAAGTTTTATACCGATGTCCTTGGTTTACCTGGAACTTATGGCGGTATCATTTTCCTCATCGCCAAGTTTTTTACCGCGTTTACCGATATGGGCACCGGGATTATGCTTGATTCCCGTCGCAAAATTGGCCCGAAGGGAAAATTCCGTCCGTTCGTTCTTTATGCCGCATTTCCGGTTACCTTGCTGGCGATTGCAAACTTTGTCGGTACACCGTTTGAAGTAACCGGTAAAACGGTCATGGCAACGGTGCTGTTTATGCTGTACGGATTGTTTTTCAGCATGATGAACTGCTCTTATGGTGCGATGGTTCCCGCGATTACGAAAAATCCTGACGAACGCGCGTCGCTTGCCGCCTGGCGGCAAGGTGGCGCAACCCTGGGTCTGTTGCTGTGTACCGTCGGTTTTGTTCCCGTAATGAACCTGATCGAAGGCAACTCGCAGCTGGGTTATATCTTCGCCGCCACGTTGTTTTCTCTGTTTGGCCTGCTGTTTATGTGGCTCTGCTATGCCGGGGTAAAAGAACGTTACGTGGAAGTGAAACCCGTTGATGCCGCGCAAAAACCGGGATTGCTGCAATCCTTTCGCGCCATCGCCGGTAACCGCCCGCTGTTTATTCTGTGCATTGCCAACCTTTGCACGCTTGGCGCGTTTAACGTCAAGCTGGCAATACAGGTCTACTACACCCAGTACGTTCTTAATGACCCGATCCTCCTTTCCTGGATGGGCTTTTTTAGCATGGGTTGTATCTTCATCGGCGTCTTCCTGATGCCTGGCATGGTCAGACGTTTCGGCAAGAAAAAAGTCTACATCGGCGGTTTGCTGATTTGGGTGGCGGGCGATCTGCTTAACTACTTCTTTGGCGGCGGCTCCGTCAGCTTTGTCGCGTTCTCTTGTCTGGCGTTCTTCGGCTCGGCATTCGTCAACAGCCTGAACTGGGCGTTGGTCTCCGATACCGTGGAATATGGCGAATGGCGTACCGGCGTACGCTCTGAAGGTACGGTATACACCGGTTTCACCTTCTTCCGTAAAGTGTCACAAGCGCTGGCAGGATTCTTCCCGGGATGGATGCTGACGCAAATCGGCTACGTCCCCAATGTGGTGCAATCTGCAAGTACGGTCGAAGGATTGCGTCAGTTGATCTTTATTTATCCTTGCGCCTTGGCGGTGATCACCATTGTAGCTATGGGCTGTTTCTACAACCTTAACGAGAAGATGTATGTCCGCATCGTTGAAGAGATAGAAGCGCGTAAACAACCCGTTTGATAATAATAATGAATAGCGCTCTACGGGGCGCTATTGAGGAGCGATTATGTCTTTTCATGATCCGCTAACGCTAAAACTGAGCCTGCGTGAAAAATTCGCCTACGGAGTGGGTGACTTCGGCTCAAATTTGATGCTGTGTATCGGTACGCTGTATCTGCTTAAATTTTATACCGATGAACTAGGGATGCCGGCGTATTACGGTGGGATTATCTTTTTGGTGGCGAAGTTCTTCACCGCTTTCACTGATATGTTGACCGGTGTGTTGCTGGACTCAAGGCGTAATATTGGCGCAAAAGGGAAATTCAGGCCCTTTATTTTGTATGCATCATTTCCTGTTGCTGTCGTTGCCAGCGCGCAGTTTTTAGCGACAGATTTTACGCTAACGGTGAAAACCGGGCTGGCGACAGTGTTGTTTATGCTGTTCGGGCTGTTCTATAGCCTGATGAACTGCTCCTACGGCGCGATGGTGCCCGCGATCACGAAAAACCCGCATGAACGAGCTCAGCTCGCCGCCTGGCGTCAGGGCGGAGCTACCGTAGGCCTGTTACTGTGTACTGTTGGCTTTATGCCTATTCAGGCGCTATTTGTTAGTTCACCTTCGCTGGGTTATCTGATTGCCGCACTGATCTTCTCCGTCTGCGGACTGTTCAGTATGTGGTGGTGCTTTAGCGGTGTGAAGGAACGATATATCGAAATCGTGCCGGATCACCATAAGCCCAGCATTCTCAAGTCGTTCTGCGCCATTTTCCGTAACCCTCCACTGCTGGTGCTGTGTGTCGCCAATCTGTGCACGTTGGCGGCATTCAACATCAAGCTGGCGATCCAGGTGTATTACACCCAGTACGTGCTCAACGATATTCATCTGCTGTCGTGGATGGGTTTCTTCAGCATGGGATGCATTCTGGTTGGGGTACTGCTGGTTCCCGCGGCTGTAAAACGCTTCGGTAAAAAGCAGGTTTACCTCGGTGGCCTGGCGCTATGGGCTATCGGTGATGTGCTGAACTTTTTCTGGGGCAGTACGTCATTTTTATTCGTCACGTTCTCTTGCATGGCCTTCTTCGGAACCGCTTTTGTTAACAGCCTAAACTGGGCACTGGTTCCGGATACGGTCGATTATGGCGAATGGAAAACGGGGATCCGTGCGGAAGGTTCGGTGTATACGGGTTATACCTTTTCTCGCAAAATTTCTGCTGCGCTCGCAGGCTTCCTGCCAGGCATCATGCTGACGCAAATCGGTTATATCCCCAATATAGTCCAGAGCGATGCCACACTGCTCGGTTTGCGTCAGCTTATTTTCCTCTGGCCTTGCGGACTTGCAATTATTGCAGCACTCACGATGGGCTTCTTTTACAAGCTCAACGAAACTCGTTTTGCTTTTATTATTGAGGAAATCAGCCAACGGAAGAAAAACAACATCCAACCGGACCCTATTACTAATAAAAAGAACACCTCTGCTGTAAACGTATAAAAATAATTGCCGCCTATTCCATCCCAATGGATGGCGGCCTCCCTACGCGTAAAAAATGGATTTATCATGAAAAAATTAACGACAATAATTCTCTTATCCTCTGTGGTATCAACCTCTGCTTTCGCTGGAGCCTATGTAGAAAACCGCGAAGCATATAACCTGGCATCCGATCAAATGGAAGTCATGCTGCGCGTTGGCTATAACTCCGATATGGGCGCGGGTATCATGCTTACGAACACCTACACTATGCAACGCAAGGATGAGTTAAAACACGGCTATAACGAAATAGAGGGTTGGTACCCGTTATTTAAACCGACAGATAAATTAACAATCCAGCCTGGAGGGTTAATAAACGATAAGAGTATTGGCTCAGGCGGTGCTGTTTATCTGGATGTTAACTATAAATTTACTCCGTGGTTTAATCTTACCGTGCGTAATCGATATAACCATAATAACTACAGTTCAACCGACCTAAACGATGAGCTGGATAATAATGATACCTATGAAATAGGCAACTACTGGAACTTTACCATTACCGATAAATTTTCCTATACCTTTGAACCGCACTATTTTATGCGAGTCAATGACTTCAATAGCAGCAATGGAAAAGATCATCACTGGGAAATTACCAATACCTTTAAGTATCGTATCAATGAACACTGGTTACCCTACCTTGAATTACGCTGGTTAGATCGCAATGTTGAACCCTATCATCGCGAACAAAACCAGATTCGTGTTGGGGCAA
>NZ_SZWS01000045.1:11112-17684 GCF_005281245.1 Citrobacter sp. wls826 | reverse complement strand
CGCTGAAATCAGCGGCTTTTTTATGCTTACCTGAGAAAGAGCGTTAATTACTCTTCTTTCGCGCCACGCATTGCACGGCGACGATCGTTTTCAGTCAGGTGACGCTTACGGATACGGATAGAGGTTGGGGTAACTTCTACCAGTTCGTCGTCATCGATGAATTCCAGAGCCTGCTCCAGAGTCATCTTAACCGGCGGAACCAGAACCGTTGCTTCGTCAGTACCGGACGCACGCATGTTGGTCAGTTTCTTACCGGTCAGGCAGTTTACAGTCAGGTCGTTAGAGCGGCTGTGAATACCGATGATCTGGCCTTCGTAAACTTCAGCACCGTGACCCAGGAACAGCTTACCGCGGTCCTGCAGGCTGAACAGTGCGAACGCAACTGCTTTACCCTGGCCGTTGGAGATCAGTACGCCGTTCTGACGCTGACCCACATCACCCGCACGAACATCGTCGTAGTGGCTGAAGGTGGAGTACAGCAGACCGGTACCGGAAGTCATGGTCATGAATTCTGAACGGAAGCCGATCAGACCACGGCTTGGGATCACGTAGTCAAGACGTACGCGGCCTTTGCCATCTGGATTCATGTTTTTCAGGTCGCCTTTACGCTCACCCAGAGCCTGCATGACAGAACCCTGATGCTGCTCTTCTACGTCCAGCGTTACGTTTTCGAACGGCTCTTGTTTACGGCCGTCGATTTCGCGGAAGATTACTTTCGGACGGGAAACCGCCATTTCGAAACCTTCACGACGCATGTTCTCGATCAGAACAGACAGGTGCAGCTCACCACGACCGGATACACGGAACGCATCCGCATCTTCGGTTTCTTCAACGCGCAACGCAACGTTGTGCACCAGCTCTTTGTTCAGGCGGTCAAGGATCTGACGAGAGGTAACATACTTACCTTCTTTACCACAGAACGGGGAGGTGTTTACGCAGAAGAACATGGTTACGGTCGGTTCATCAACGGACAGAGCCGGCAGCGCTTCGACGTTCTGCGGGTCGCAGATGGTGTCGGAGATGTTCAGTTCGCCCAGACCGGTGATCGCGATGATATCGCCCGCTTCGGCAATATCACTCTCGATACGTTCCAGACCCAGATGGGTCAGAACTTTACCGACTTTACCGTTACGGGTTTTGCCTTCGCTATCAATGATAGTGATCTGCTGGTTCGGTTTAACTTTACCGCGTTTGATACGGCCGATGCCGATTACGCCAACGTAGTTGTTGTAGTCCAGCTGAGAGATTTGCATCTGCAGCGGGCCATCAAGGTCTACGCTTGGAGCCGGAACACGATCAACGATGGTCTGATACAGCGGAGTCATGTCTTCAGCCATATCTTCGTGATCCAGACCTGCGATACCGTTCAGCGCGGAAGCGTAAACGATCGGGAAGTCCAGCTGCTCGTCGGTAGCGTCGAGGTTAACGAACAGGTCAAATACCTGATCAACAACCCAGTCAGGACGCGCGCCAGGGCGGTCAACTTTGTTGATAACAACAATTGGCTTCAGGCCATGGGCAAAGGCTTTTTTGGTCACGAAGCGCGTCTGCGGCATCGGACCATCCATTGCATCCACCACCAGCAGCACGGAGTCGACCATGGACATTACACGTTCAACTTCACCACCGAAGTCGGCGTGCCCTGGGGTATCAACGATGTTGATACGGTAGTCATTCCATTTGATAGCGGTGTTTTTAGCGAGGATGGTAATCCCACGCTCTTTCTCCAAATCGTTGGAGTCCATCACGCGCTCTTGGGTTTCAGCACGTGCATCGAACGTACCGGATTGTTGGAGCAGCTTGTCTACCAGGGTCGTTTTACCATGGTCTACGTGCGCGATGATGGCGATGTTACGCAAATTTTCGATCACAACTTTGCCTCAGGCATTTTAGAAATAGCGCGTTATTGTACACGGATTAATCGCAGTACAAAACAGGATCACAAACATCCTCCGCAAACAAGTATTGCAGAGTTTCTTTGTGATCACATTCACGGAGCGTTAAAAGGGGTAATCTGACATGCTTTGCACCAATATGGTGCTTAATGTTCACATTAAAGCACTATAATGGTGCAATACAACCTTCATGGTGCAGCCCCTTTGCACGATAGTGCGCATGATAACGCCTTTTAGGGGCAATTTAAAAGTTGGCACAGATTTCGCTTTATATTTTTTACGGCGACACGGCCAATTTTTTGCAGAATTGAAGACTTCGTTACCACGACGACCATGACCAATCCGGGAGAGTAAGTATGTCCGCTGAACACGTTTTGACGATGCTGAACGAACACGAAGTGAAGTTTGTTGATTTACGCTTCACTGATACCAAAGGTAAAGAACAGCACGTCACTATTCCTGCTCATCAGGTAAATGCCGAATTCTTTGAAGAAGGCAAAATGTTTGACGGCTCCTCAATCGGTGGCTGGAAAGGCATTAACGAATCAGACATGGTTCTGATGCCAGATGCGTCTACTGCACTTATCGACCCGTTCTATGAAGAGTCCACCCTGATCATCCGTTGCGATATCCTGGAACCAGGTACGCTGCAGGGCTACGACCGCGACCCGCGCTCCATCGCTAAACGCGCTGAAGAGTATCTGCGTTCTACCGGCATCGCAGACACCGTTCTGTTCGGGCCTGAGCCAGAGTTCTTCCTGTTTGACGACATCCGTTTCGGCGCGTCCATTTCCGGTTCCCACGTGGCTATCGATGACATCGAAGGCGCATGGAACTCCTCCACCAAATACGAAGGTGGTAACAAAGGTCACCGTCCTGGCGTGAAAGGCGGTTACTTCCCGGTTCCTCCGGTAGATTCTTCTCAGGACATCCGTTCTACCATGTGTCTGATCATGGAAGAAATGGGCCTGGTTGTTGAAGCGCATCACCACGAAGTGGCGACCGCAGGTCAGAACGAAATCGCGACCCGCTTTAACACCATGACCAAAAAAGCGGACGAAATTCAGATCTACAAATATGTGGTTCACAACGTCGCTCACCGTTTCGGTAAAACCGCGACCTTTATGCCAAAACCTATGTTTGGCGATAACGGTTCCGGTATGCACTGCCACATGTCTCTGTCCAAGAACGGCGTAAACCTGTTCTCTGGCGACAAATATGCGGGTCTGTCTGAGCAGGCGCTGTTCTACATCGGCGGCGTAATCAAACACGCTAAAGCGATCAACGCCCTGGCTAACCCAACCACCAACTCTTACAAGCGTCTGGTCCCAGGCTACGAAGCGCCGGTAATGCTGGCTTACTCTGCCCGTAACCGTTCTGCTTCTATCCGTATTCCGGTAGTGGCTTCTCCGAAAGCGCGTCGTATCGAAGTGCGTTTCCCGGACCCGGCTGCTAACCCGTACCTGTGCTTCGCAGCACTGCTGATGGCGGGTCTTGACGGTATTAAGAACAAGATCCACCCGGGCGAAGCCATGGATAAAAACCTGTACGACCTGCCGCCGGAAGAAGCGAAAGAGATCCCACAGGTTGCTGGTTCTCTGGAAGAAGCACTGAAAGAACTGGATCTGGACCGTGAGTTCCTGACTGCAGGCGGCGTGTTCACCAATGAAGCGATCGATGCGTACATTACGCTGCGTCGCGAAGAAGATGACCGCGTGCGTATGACTCCGCACCCGGTAGAGTTTGAGCTGTACTACAGCGTTTAATTAGTACCAATACTCCGTAGATTTCTTGTTGCGACCCACGCGGCTGTAGCAAGAAAAATATAGAGTCTTTAAGTTGCCGTGGAACTTTTAGCCCATCCCAGGATGGGCTTTTTTCTCCACTAACAACCTGCTTCCTCGCGCTTTTTTGATGTAAAAAGCTATAATGCACTAAATTGGTGCAACACTTTTCAGGAGACTGCTGAATGGCAACCGGCACGCTGCCCGATGCTGGGCAGATCCTCAATTCTTTAATCAACAGCATCTTACTCGTCGACGATGAGCTGGCGGTACATTACGCCAACCCGGCGGCACAACAGCTGCTCGCCCAAAGCTCCCGCAAACTGTTTGGTACCCCACTTCCCGATCTGTTGAGTTATTTCTCCTTAAACATCGGGCTGATGCGAGAGAGCCTGGAAGCAGGCCAGGGCTTTACGGATAACGAAGTGACGCTGGTGATAGATAGCCACTCACATATCCTCTCTGTGACCGCTCAGAGGCTGCCTGATGGCCTTATCCTGCTGGAGATGGCGCCAATGGATAACCAGCGCCGTCTGAGCCAGGAACAGCTCCAGCACGCCCAGCAGATTGCTGCCCGCGATCTGGTGCGCGGCCTGGCGCACGAAATTAAAAACCCGCTGGGTGGATTACGCGGCGCGGCGCAACTGCTCAGTAAAGCGCTTCCGGACCCGGCGCTGACCGAATATACCAAAGTCATTATTGAGCAGGCCGACCGCCTGCGTAATCTGGTCGACCGTTTGCTGGGACCACAACAGCCGGGAATGCACGTCACAGAAAGTATCCACAAAGTGGCGGAGCGCGTGGTGGCTCTGGTCTCGATGGAGCTGCCGGAAAACGTCACGCTGATTCGTGATTACGACCCGAGTCTGCCTGAATTACTGCACGACCCGGACCAGATCGAGCAGGTTTTGCTGAACATCGTGCGCAATGCTTTGCAGGCGCTGGGACCGGAAGGCGGCGAGATTATTCTGCGTACCCGCACCGCGTTTCAGCTCACGCTGCACGGTATGCGTTATCGTCTGGCGGCGAGGATTGATGTTGAGGATAACGGTCCGGGAATTCCCTCGCATTTGCAGGACACGCTGTTCTACCCAATGGTCAGCGGTCGCGAAGGCGGTACCGGCCTTGGATTATCCATCGCCCGTAATTTGATTGATCAACATTCCGGCAAAATTGAATTTACCAGTTGGCCGGGTCATACCGAGTTCTCGGTTTACCTGCCTATCAGGAAATAAAGGTGACGTTTATGCAACGAGGAATAGTCTGGGTAGTTGATGACGATAGTTCCATCCGTTGGGTGCTTGAACGTGCGCTCGCAGGGGCAGGACTAAGCTGCACTACATTTGAGAGTGGTAAAGAGGTACTGGACGCGCTGGCCAGCAAAACGCCGGACGTACTGCTGTCGGATATCCGCATGCCGGGCATGGACGGCCTGACGCTGTTAAAACAGATCAAACAGCGGCATCCGATGCTTCCGGTCATCATAATGACCGCACACTCCGATCTGGATGCTGCCGTCAGCGCCTACCAGCAAGGGGCGTTTGATTATCTGCCCAAACCTTTTGATATTGATGAAGCCGTGGCGCTGGTCGAACGCGCCATCAGCCATTATCAGGAACAGCAGCAGCCGCGTAATATTCAAATCAACGGCCCAACAACCGACATCATCGGCGAAGCACCGGCAATGCAAGACGTCTTTCGCATTATTGGTCGCCTGTCCCGTTCTTCAATCAGCGTATTGATTAACGGAGAGTCCGGGACCGGTAAAGAGCTGGTCGCCCATGCGTTGCACCGTCATAGTCCGCGCGTCAAAGCACCGTTTATCGCGCTGAACATGGCTGCTATTCCGAAAGATTTGATCGAGTCTGAGCTGTTTGGCCATGAAAAAGGGGCGTTTACCGGGGCAAATACGATTCGTCAGGGGCGCTTTGAACAGGCAGACGGCGGCACGCTGTTCCTCGATGAAATTGGCGATATGCCGCTGGACGTGCAGACACGCTTATTGCGCGTATTAGCCGATGGACAGTTTTACCGCGTTGGCGGTTATGCGCCTGTGAAGGTGGACGTACGTATTATCGCCGCCACGCACCAGAACCTGGAACTGCGGGTGCAGGAAGGCAAATTCCGTGAGGACTTATTCCATCGCCTGAACGTCATCCGGGTGCATCTGCCGCCACTGCGCGAACGTCGGGAAGATATCCCACGCCTGGCGCGTCATTTCCTGCAGGAGGCCGCCCGCGAACTGGGAGTAGAAGCCAAGCAATTACACACTGAAACCGAGGCGGCGCTCACCCGTCTGTCATGGCCGGGAAACGTGCGTCAGCTTGAGAATACCTGTCGCTGGTTAACCGTAATGGCCGCCGGACAGGAAGTACTCATTCAGGACTTACCGACCGAACTGTTTGAAACCACCGTGCCTGACGCACCGTCCCATATGCAGCCAGACAGTTGGGCAACCCTGTTGGCACAGTGGGCGGATCGGGCATTACGTTCCGGTCATCAAAACCTGCTTTCAGAGGCTCAACCGGAGATGGAGCGCACGCTGCTGACCACCGCGCTACGTCATACCCAGGGGCATAAACAGGAAGCGGCACGGCTGCTCGGTTGGGGCCGTAATACCTTGACGCGAAAGTTAAAAGAACTCGGAATGGAGTGACGATCGGTCACTGTGTAAAGATTGATAATTGAGCGCAAATTGCTGCTATTTTGCGCTTTACTGTTCCGATGAGTTAAGTATGATCGTGCCCGGCAAACGGGGGGAAGTCATCATGCTGGAATCAATGATAAATCTGCTATCGAGTGGTGCGGTTGAAAGCCATACGCCACAAACTGCGGTTGCCGCCGTGCTGTGTGCGGCGCTGGTTGGGCTGTTCAGCTAGCGGGTTTGTCGGGT
>NZ_SZWS01000045.1:9637-11054 GCF_005281245.1 Citrobacter sp. wls826 | reverse complement strand
ACCGGGCAACCCGGCTAAATAACGCGCGAGAACTGCTGCAAACGCGCTTTTTGGCGCAGATATGCATCGAAGCACATGCAAATATTACGAATCAGCAGACGCCCCTTCGGCGTAACCTGAATCCCCTCCTCATCCACATCCACCAGCCCATCTTTCGCCAGCGGCGCCAGCAGTTTCAGGTCTTCGGCAAAATAGTCAGCGAAGTTCAGATCCCATTGCTGTTCCACGGCGGCATAGTCGAGGCGGAAATTGCAGATCAGGAGCTTAATAACATCCCGACGAATGCAGTCGTCGCGGGTCAGGGCAATTCCGCGCCACAGCGCATTCCCCTGCTCGTCTACCTGCTGGTAATAGTGCTTCAACTCTTTCTGATTCTGCGCGTAGTTGTCGCCAATCATACTGATGGCCGATACGCCCATCCCCAGCAGATCGGTGTCCCCCTGGGTGGTATAACCCTGGAAATTGCGATGCAAAACGCCCTCGCGTTGAGCAATGGCCAGTTCGTCATCCGGGCGGGCAAAGTGATCCATGCCAATGAACTGATAGCCAGTTTCGGTCAGTGAAGAGATGGTCTCCTGCAGGATATCCAGCTTCTGCTGCGCGCTGGGCAGGTCGGCATCTTTAATCTTGCGCTGGGCAGCAAACAGCGTCGGCAGGTGCGCGTAGTTAAAGACGCTCAGACGGTCTGGATTCAGCTCAGCCACGCGTTTCAGGGTAAAGGCGAAGCTCTCTGGCGTCTGTTTTGGCAGGCCATAAATCAGATCGATATTCGTTGAGGTAAAGCCAATCTCCCGCGCATGATTCAGCAGCGCAAAGATAAACTCCTCATCCTGCTCACGGTTCACCAGGCGCTGGACTTCTTTGTTGAAGTCCTGCACTCCCATGCTCAAACGGTTAAAACCTTCAGCGCGTAAATGATCAAGGACATCCAGCTCGATTTCACGCGGATCCACTTCGATCGAGATTTCGGCATCGTCGTTAAAGTTGAAATTACCACGCAGCAGTGACATCAAACGGCTGATTTGCGCTTTATTCAGATACGTTGGCGTGCCGCCGCCCCAGTGCAGCTGGCTGACATGGCGTCCGGCGAACAGCGGTGCGCGATGGATAATTTCTTGTTCCAGGGCATCGAGATATTGATCTGCTTTATGCTGCTGGCGAGTCACAATCTTGTTGCAGCCACAGAAGTAGCACAGTTTGTGGCAGAACGGGATGTGAACGTACAGCGAGAGCGGACGCTCAGGATAACGCGCCACGGCCTTTAGAAATGCTTCTGTGCCGTAGTCTTCAGAAAACTCCAGCGCGGTCGGGTACGAGGTATATCGTGGCCCGGAATAGTTATATTTCTGGATCAGGGCCAGGTCCCAGTCTATTAACTGCTCTGACATGCTCACTCCTTCCGATGGCGTCTCTGGCG
>NZ_SZWS01000045.1:8890-9573 GCF_005281245.1 Citrobacter sp. wls826 | reverse complement strand
CCCCAGTGCGGGTGATAAGCCGGTTGCGCAGCCACTTCTGTCGCCGCGACAACCGCTGTAGTTTAACGAATAACCACACCAGATAACATATAACCGGAAGGGTTATAAGCAGGACGGGAAGACCCACGGTGTAAAACCGTTAGTTGCCGCCTTTCAGCAGACGCATCATGTCTTCCTGCTTTTCTTCCTCTTCCTCTTCTTCCTCGTCATCGTAAGAAAGACCCAGCTTTTGCATCAGCTCATCGATGCGGTCCAGCTTGGCATCAACCCAGGTCTGATCTTCCGCGCTCAGGGTTTCTCCTGCTTCAAGACGCTCCAGCAGCGCATCCAGGCGCTCATCCGTTTCCAGTAAATCCAACTCAGCCTGTGGTGAAAGCATAGGTTTCTCACTCTTCGGTTTGTGCTGTTTGGTGACTTTTTCGGTCACGCCCAATGGAATGGGGTTTTTGCTGCCAATACGAGGATCTTTTTGCTTATTTTGGTTTCCGCCACCAGATGCGCCTTCGCTACCGGACGCACGGCTACCCGCCGCATGACCACGGTGTTTTTTCTGGCGCTTACGGTCGCGAGCTTCCTGATTAATTTCTTCGCGTGTTTTACGACGCGCTTTTGCAGGACCTTTACCGCGTGGTGTAGAAGTTGGTTTCATCATGATTCGTCTTTGGCTGTTTTATTCAGTATAT
>NZ_SZWS01000045.1:7653-8806 GCF_005281245.1 Citrobacter sp. wls826 | reverse complement strand
TAATCTGTCGCCTTTTTTCCTGACTCTCAACCCTTACGGGCTCTACAATCCTTGTTGGCTATCAACACACCCTGTTTTTCCCTTAGCCTGAAACATTCCGTGTTGTTTCCATTTCCTTTTACTAACGTCTCCGGACGTTTGTCTCCCTGACAATCCTGTGTCTTCGCCTCCTGGCGCTCCTGACCCTCATCCTGAGTCGACTATCCTGTCAGCTTCCTCGCTATGGGCGCTACTTTACCGCTTTGGTTTAAACGTACAAGTAACCTGGGTAACAATTTCGGACTTTAAGAATAGTGCCTTATCTTAACTATATGATTTATTTTAGTTACGTCATTTTTTACTCTGTCATCTCGTATAGAAACTATCGGCAATGTCTCACAAAGTGCGAGGTTTTTACTTACATAGCCTACGCGTCGAAAAACCAGCCTTTTGCTGGGGTTCAGGTATAATCGCTGCAAAGCCCTGATTGATGGAGAGGACTGCTTTGACTAACTTGAATTATCAACAGACGCACTTTGTGATGAGTGCGCCTGATATTCGCCACTTACCTTCCGATACCGGTATCGAAGTGGCTTTTGCTGGCCGTTCCAACGCAGGCAAATCCAGTGCGCTAAATACCCTGACGAATCAAAAGAGTCTGGCGCGTACATCTAAAACGCCGGGTCGTACTCAGCTCATCAACTTGTTTGAAGTCGTTGACGGCAAACGCCTGGTCGATTTGCCAGGATACGGTTATGCCGAAGTTCCGGAAGAGATGAAGCGCAAATGGCAGCGCGCGCTGGCTGAATATCTGGAAAAACGTCAGAGCCTGCAAGGTCTGGTGGTATTGATGGATATTCGTCACCCGCTAAAAGACCTCGACCAGCAGATGATCTTGTGGGCGGTTGAGAGCAACGTTCAGGTTCTGGTACTGCTGACTAAAGCAGACAAGCTGGCCAGCGGTGCGCGCAAAGCCCAGTTGAATATGGTACGTGAAGCCGTACTGGCATTTAACGGTGATGTACAGGTAGAAGCATTTTCATCACTGAAAAAACTGGGCGTGGACAAACTCCGGCAGAAGCTGGATAGCTGGTTTAGTGAACTGGCGCCGATTGAAGAGATGCACGACGGGGAATAACCCACCGATATGCCGGATAGCGCCGCTGCGCGTCTT
>NZ_SZWS01000045.1:0-7591 GCF_005281245.1 Citrobacter sp. wls826 | reverse complement strand
CTCTTCGCCGGTCCATTACTGACTGGGGCGGCTAAAATATTCAGCCAAATCCGATTACGTGAAGTAAAAGGTCTGAAAGATAGAACATCTTACCTCTGTACCCTACGTGAATAACTTTACTCTTTTTTGAGCAGCTCAGAAAGCACTTTTTGTAATTTTTTTTCATTCCTTACATAGGGAATTCTAATGGACATCACAAAAAGCTCTATCTTATGTTGCTTAGTTACGAAAAAGGGGCGTTATTCAGTAAACCCTTAGTGCGCCTGATCCCAGTTTTCGCCACTACCGACTTCCACCAGCAACGGCACATCAATCTGGGTCTCGTTTTCCATCAGTTGATGGATCTTTTTAGAGACGCTTTCGAGGTCATCTTTATGCACTTCAAACACCAGTTCATCGTGTACCTGCATGATCATGCGCACACGTGGTTGCTCGGTTTGCAGCCATCCGTCCACCGCAATCATGGCGCGTTTGATAATGTCTGCGGCAGTACCCTGCATCGGGGCGTTAATTGCCGCGCGCTCTGCACCAGCGCGACGAGCGCCATTACTGGATTTAATATCCGGTAAATAGAGACGACGCCCTTCCAGCGTTTCGACATAACCTTGCTCTTTTGCCTGTGCACGGGTGCGTTCCATATATTCCAGCACGCCAGGGTAGCGTTCGAAGTAGAGGTCCATGTACTTCTGTGCTTCTTTACGCGGAATATTCAACTGGCGCGCCAAACCAAAGGCACTCATCCCGTAGATCAGACCGAAGTTGATGGCTTTCGCGCTGCGGCGTTGTTCACCAGTCACGGAATCCAGCGGTAAGCCAAAGACTTCCGCCGCCGTTGCGCGGTGAATATCTTTCCCTTCGGCAAATGCGGTAAGCAGACCTTTATCACGCGAGAGATGCGCCATGATACGCAGTTCAATCTGTGAGTAGTCTGCGGAGACAATCACGTAGTCTTCTGGCGCAATAAACGCCTGACGAATACGACGACCTTCGTCATTACGTACCGGGATGTTCTGCAGGTTTGGATCCGTGGATGATAAGCGCCCGGTAGCAGTCACCGCCTGGTGATAGGAGGTGTGAACGCGCCCGGTTTTCTTGTTAATCATCAACGGAAGCTTATCCGTATAGGTCGACTTCAGTTTTGCTAAGCCGCGATATTCCAGGATCACTTTCGGCAATGGGTAATCGAGCGCGAGCTCTTCCAGTACCTCTTCCGACGTTGATGGCGCGCCGCCAGGGGTTTTCTTCAGCGGCTTAATACCCTGCTTTTCAAACAGGATAGTTTGCAGTTGCTTGGTGGAAGAGAGGTTAAACGCTTCTCCGGCGATCTCGTGCGCTTTTTGCTCCAGCTCGTTCAAACGCAGCATCAGCTCTTCTGAATGTTTGTGCAGAACAGCCGGATCGATTTTCACACCATTGCGCTCAACGCGAGACAAAACAGGAACCAGCGGCATATCGATATTTTCAAAGACGTTCAGCGGTCCTTTATGCTGCTGCAATTCTGGCCACATTTTGAGATGGAGCTGTAGCGTAACGTCGGCGTCTTCCGCAGCGTAACGTCCGGCTTCTTCCAGCGCTATCTGGTTAAAGGTCAGCTGGTTTTTGCCCTTTCCGGCGATCTCTTCAAAGGTGATGGTTTTATGTTTCAGCCAGCGGTCCGAGAGGCTGTCCATATCGTGTCGGCCAGCGACGCTGTTAAGAATGTAGGATTCGAGCATGGTGTCAAAGGTGATTCCACGCAGTTCGATGCCATAGTTCGCCAGGATACCGCGATCATACTTCAGGTTTTGCCCGACTTTATGCGCTTTCTCATCTTCCAGCAGCGGCTTCAGCAATGCCAGCGCGCGGTCGCGAGCGATCTGATCGGGGGCGTCCAGGTAATCGTGGGCAACAGGAACATATGCAGCCACACCCGGTTCAATGGCAAAAGACAGGCCAACCAGATTCGCAGAGATGTTGTCCAGGCTGTCAGTTTCAGTATCGAAGGCAAAGACAGGCGCTTTTTTCAGCTTCGCAATCCACTCTTCCAGCGTCGCTTCATCCAGAATTGTCACATAGTTATCATACGAGAGAACCGTGGCCGGCCCCTCAGGCGTTTCATCGACGGCGATAGTTTCCTGTGGTTTTGCCGCCGGCTTCGTTCCTTTCGCCTGTAGCCATTTACCCGCTTCAACGTCAGTAACCCAACGCTTGAATTCATACTGTTTAAACAGGCCAAGCAGTTCATCCGCTGCCGGCTGACGTACTTCCAACTGCTCGCAGGTCAACTCCAGTTCAACATCCGTTTTAATGGTAGCCAATTGATAAGAGAGGTACGCTACCTCTTTATTCTGCTCAAGCTTGCCCGCCATAGTTTTCGCACCACGGAAAGTCAGCCCCGCGATTTTGTCTGATTCAGCATAGAGGGTATCCAGCCCCCCCAGCCCCTGCAGCAGAGCCTGCGCGGTTTTTTCACCTACGCCAGGAACGCCTGGGATGTTATCTGAGGAATCCCCCATCAGCGCCAGGAAATCGATGATCAGTTCTGGTGGAACACCATATTTATTCACCACTTCATCCGGGCCGAGGATCGTATTGGTCATGGTGTTGATCAGGGTGATATTCGGCGTCACCAACTGAGCCATATCTTTATCACCGGTGCTAATCAGCACCGGACGCCCCACCTTCTCTGCTTCTCGCGCCAGCGTACCGATGACATCGTCTGCTTCCACGCCCGAAACGGCCAGCAGTGGCAACCCCATCGCTTTTACCATCGCATGCAGAGGCTCAATCTGCGCACGCAGATCGTCCGGCATGGGTGGGCGGTGTGACTTGTAGTGTTCGAATAACTCATCACGGAAGGTTTTACCCTTAGCGTCGAATACCACCGCAGCATGGGTCGGCTGATATTGCAGAATCAAGCTACGCAGCATGTTGAGGACACCATACATCGCGCCAGTAGGTTCTCCTGCACTGTTGGTCAGCGGCGGGAACGCATGGTATGCGCGATACAGGTAAGAGGAGCCATCTACAAGGATAAGTGGGTTTTCTGGGATCTGAACCATAATGTCCGTGCCTGTTTATCAGATTATGGGTAAAGGATGCCACAGACAGGATGAAAACATGAGTTTTTCGCCGCATTTGTCGAAAAACTTTTGTAGATCTTCTGCTTTGATCGCAAAGAAGACTGTGGATAACTTTGTGAATAAATAATTTTCAGCTCTTTAAATATAGCAATGAAATTAACACATCATTTTATTTATACATATATTTCAGAAGCTTAAATAAATACGTAGCATTTTATTCCATTTATACAGCTTATATCCTGATGTGGATAGATATTCCCTTTTTTTCTATTCAGGGAAGATCCATCATTTGGTTCGTTTTCTGATAAAATCAGCCCCTTGCGCCTCTTTAGCGCACTATCTATGGCTAACCTTTTGAATAATTTAATTATGACGAGAATACTCGCTGCGATAACGCTGTTGCTGAGTATCGTATTGACCATATTGGTCACGATTTTTTGTTCTGTGCCGATCATCCTTGCCGGGGTTGTAAAACTCCTTTTGCCCGTTCCCGTTGTCTGGCGCAAGGTTTCTGTCTTCTGTAATTTCATGATGTACTGCTGGTGTGAAGGTCTGGCGCTACTGCTACACCTCAATCCGCGACTGAAGTGGGATGTCGAGGGACTGGAAGGTCTTAGCAAGAAAAACTGGTATCTGCTCATTTGTAACCATTACAGTTGGGCTGACATCGTTGTGCTTTGCGTGCTGTTCCGTAAGCACATCCCCATGAATAAATATTTCCTCAAGCAACAACTGGCCTGGGTGCCCTTTATTGGCCTGGCCTGCTGGGCGCTGGATATGCCGTTTATGAAACGCTATTCGCGAGGCTACCTGCTCCGTCATCCAGAACGGCGCGGTAAAGATGTCGAAACAACGCGTCGTTCCTGCGAGAAGTTTCGCGTACACCCGACAACTATTGTGAATTTTGTCGAAGGTTCACGCTTTACCAAAGAGAAACGTGAGCAAACCCGCTCTCCTTATCAAAACTTGCTCCCTCCAAAGGCGGCCGGTATTGCGATGGCATTGAACGTACTGGGGTCGCAGTTCGATAAAATGTTGAACGTCACGTTGTGCTATCCGGAAAATAGCAGCCGACCGTTCTACGATATGCTGAGCGGTAAGCTAACGCGTATTGTCGTGCGGGTAAATCTGGAGCCAATTCATGAAGAGTTACACGGTGATTACGTGAACGATAAGGGATTCAAGCGTCGGTTTCAGCTGTGGCTTAATACGCTGTGGAGTGAGAAAGACGCGCAACTCGACGCGATTAAAGCCTCAAATGAAAAAGCCGGTCAGCACAAGTGACCGGCTTTTGCTTTTACTTCTGACCAACCAGATACTTCACAGTATCCGCATACTGTTGTACAAAGATATCCATGCTGCTGGTATCCATGCCCTGCGGATTTACCTGATATTTGCCATTCACGAACATTGCCGGAACGCCCTGCAGCTGTAAATCAGCCGCCGCTTTTTCCTGCTGCGCCACGAGTGATTTCACCACGAAGCTGTTCCATGCCGCATCATAGTCTTCACCCTTAATACCCGCGTCGACAAACACTTTACGGATATCAGCTACAGACTGAACGGTCTGGGTTTTCTGAACACCTTCAAACAACGGAACGGTTACTTGATCTTCAACGCCCAGCGCCATAGCAACGGCCCAAGCTTGCGTCAGATCTTTGCCCAACGGCCCCAGAAACTCGACGTGGTACTTAGTCATCTTAGTGCCTTCCGGCAGTTTTTTCTTCACGTTATCAGATACGTGAAGAACTTCTTCAAACTGATAGCAGTGCGGGCAGTAGAAGGAGAAGAACTCCAACACTTGCGGTTCACCCGCAACAGGCTTTTCCAGAGTGATGTATTGTTTGCCATCCTGGAACTGCGCTGCAGATGCGCTAAAAGCTAAAACCATACCAGCCAGCGCCAGCCATAATTTTTTCATGTTCAAATTTCTCCGATTAATACATTGGCGTTAATTGTAAGGGGGGCTCTTGCAGAATTTTTGCCTGCTCAATAAAGGTCGCGGTCTGACGATGCCAGTAATCTTCCCCGGTTAACCACGGGAAGTTTTTTGGAAACGCAGGGTCAGCCCAACGTCGAATTAGCCAGGCAAGATAATAAACTAAACGCATAGCGCGTAAAGGTTCTATCAGTCCGATTTCAGAGGTGTCGAACTCACTAAACTCTTCATAAGCCTCGATAATGGTTTCAAGCTGCATGCGTTGTTCAGCTTTATCGCCATTGAGGAGCATCCATAAATCCTGAACAGCCGGGCCATTGCGGGCATCATCTAAATCGACAAACATCGGACCATCGCGCCACAGAATATTACCGGCATGACAATCACCGTGCAGACGTAACGTGGTAAAACGTGCATGCCAGCGTTCGGTAACGACCGCGATAAGCGCATCCGTTGCCTTCAGGAAAGCCGCTTTTTGCCCTGATGGGATCAACTGTGCGTGTTCAAAAAGCTTACGCGGCTCAGTCAGGTATTCTTCAAGGCCAATCGTCGGGCGAAAGGCAAAAGTACGCTTGCATCCGGTCTGATGCATACGCCCCAGATAGCGCCCCACCGCCTCCATCTGATCGATATTGTCGGCCTCAAACTGCCGCCCGCCGACGCTGGGGAAGATCGCATAATGGAAACCCTGATGGCTTAACAGCGTTTGGCCGCTTAGTACCAGCGGTGCAGCTACCGGGACTTCATCGCTTACCAGTTCCAGAGCAAACTGGTGCTCTTCCTGGATCTGCTCGACAGACCAACGTTCAGGGCGATAAAACTTAACGACAAAGCGTCGACGGTCTTCGTCCTGGAATTGATAGACACGGTTTTCATAGCTGTTAAGCGGGGTAAGCCCGGAGTCCACCCGGATCCCCTGCTCAAACAGTGCATCCATGATGGTATCCGGGTGTAGCGTCTGGAAATTAAAAGCGTTGTCGTTCATCCCATCATCCGGAAAATACTACGAATGATTCAGGATATCATTTCGCAGCGCTTTCGGTGGTGGCGATTACAAGCTTTTACTCTTTAATTACGCCACGTGCGCGGAGTAGTGCGGTTTTAAAATCTTCTTCATAATCTTTCTGAATACCTGGGATGACGGCGTCTTTCGCCGAGTCACGCATTTTCAGGTGATAGATCAGAATGTCATCAGTTAAATCCGCCAGTTCGCCGTCAAAACCTGACTCTTGCGCCAGTTTCTGTAAAAATTGCATCAGGTTAAGATCGGGTTCCTTCTGCCAGGCCGGCTGGAGGAGTTCAATAACTTCATTCAGACGTTTACATTTCATGGTTGTGCTCCTTAGGCTCAATACAGATACGTTAGCAGGGTCAATCCCACATTAAAAGAGGCGATATCAGTGATTCTGGATAGTGCAATAACAGGGGTTGTGCTGGCAGGCGGTAAGGCCAGACGGATGGGCGGAACCGATAAAGGTCTGCTTGAGCTGGATGGTAAACCTCTTTGGCGGCATGTGGCCGATACCCTCGCTTTACAGGTCGAAACCGTGGTGGTTAATGCCAATCGCCACCGGGATATTTACCAACAAAGCGGCCTGAAAGTTATCCCTGATTCATTGGCCGATTTCCCTGGCCCACTGGCCGGGATGCTATCGGTATTCCTGCAGCAAGCGGGGGAGTGGTTTCTGTTCTGCCCGTGCGATATGCCCTATATTCCTCACGATCTGGTCAAACGTTTGAAGGAACAGCGCAAAGCTGCACCGGTTGTCTGGGTGCATGATGGGGAAAGAGATCATCCGACCATTGCGCTAATGCACCGCACCATGCAACCCTTGCTACAAGATTATCTTCAGTCCGGTGAAAGACGCGTTATGGTCTTTATGCGCCAGGCTGGCGGTCATGCTGTCGATTTCAGCGATCATAAAGATGCGTTCGTGAACGTGAACACCCCTGAAGAACTTGCAAAATGGCAGGACAAATCATGATCCCATTACTCGCTATAGCAGCATGGAGTGGAACGGGAAAAACTACGCTGCTTAAAAAATTGATCCCGGAGCTACGTGCCAGAGGCATTCGTCCCGGATTGATTAAGCATACTCATCACAATATGGATGTTGATAAGCCCGGCAAAGATAGCTATGAGCTACGCAAAGCCGGTGCAGCACAAACCCTGGTCGCCAGCCAGCAGCGCTGGGCATTAATGGTAGAGACCCCTGAAGAGCCCGAACTGGATTTAGCGTACCTGGTAAGCAGGATGGATGCTTCTACACTGGATATGGTGTTGGTTGAGGGCTTTAAGCATGAACCTGTTGCTAAGATCGTTCTTTTTCGCGACGGTTGCGGGCACAGTCCAGAGGACCTGGCGTTAGACAACTATGTTATCGCGGTTGCCAGTGATATTCCGCTTGCGGTGGATGTTCCATTGTTAGATATCAACGATATACAGCAAGTTGCCGATTTTGTTACGCAATGGATAAGAAGATAGCTGCTGTGTCGTGATACGCCTTTGTAGGCCGGATAAGGCGGGAGGTCACTTCCGGCGATTTTCATCCCTGCAGACGCAAAAAAGCCCATCCGGCAGGATGGGCTT
>NZ_SZWS01000046.1:0-3329 GCF_005281245.1 Citrobacter sp. wls826 | reverse complement strand
TAGAACCATCGCCGCCACCGGTTGCCGCAAGGGCAACCCCCACCGCAGAACTTACGGTGCTCACGCTGGTTGCGGAGGAACTTCCTGCCGAAACCGACGCGGCAGCCGACCCTGCAGCTTCACCCACCTGAACGGGGGCAGCATAGACAGAAGTCGCCGCAAGCGCAGATATAGCCCAAAGGCCATACAGAACTTTTTTCATCACAAATTCCCTTCATTGTATGAATGGAGATTTACCCAAAAGAATTTCGGGCGAGATCGAGTATACACAAGCCAAAGTGTGCAAATTACGCCAGGCGGGAATTTAGGATAATTAGATAGCAAGAAATAAAATGATTAAAGGCAGATAATTAAATCAATACAATCATAAAGTTAAAATATAAAAACAAAAACACAACATCCGGTAATTCTGAAAAAACCAGAAACACGATAACGTTGAATGAATTATTTTAGGATTAAGCTCAATAAAGGTGTAAAGCAAAAACGTAGATATTCTGGCGCCAGATTATAAAAAAGCCGATATTAATATCGGCTTTTTTATAAGTAATCTGCAAATTCATTCGAATTGCAGCAAGGCGGCAAGATCGTTAATCCCCGGGAGCATAGATAGCTATGCGACCGGGGTTAACGAACGCAGCCAACAGCGCTGCGGCTCGAAGGAAGAAGCAGATTAACGCCAGGACTTATAACGGTTAATCAAACCGTTAGTTGAGCAATCATGGCTGGTGATTTCTTTATCATCATTCAGCTCTGGCAGAATGCGATTCGCCAGCTGTTTGCCCAGCTCAACGCCCCACTGGTCAAAGGTGAAGATATTCAGGATCGCGCCCTGAGTGAAGATTTTGTGCTCGTACAGCGCAATCAGCGCACCCAGGCTGAACGGTGTGATTTCGCGCAGCAGGATGGAGTTAGTTGGACGGTTACCTTCGAACACTTTGAACGGCACAACGTGGTCAAGCGTTGCCGGATCTTTACCCTGGTCGCGGTATTCCTGCTCAACCACTTCACGAGATTTACCAAAAGCCAGCGCTTCGGTCTGAGCGAAGAAGTTAGACAGCAGTTTCGGATGGTGATCCGACAGCGGGTTGTGGGTGATTGCCGGAGCGATGAAATCGCACGGAACCATTTTGGTACCCTGATGAATCAGTTGGTAGAACGCATGCTGACCGTTAGTACCCGGCTCACCCCAGATGATTGGGCCTGTCTGGTAATCCACCGCATTGCCGTTACGGTCAACGTATTTACCATTGGATTCCATATTGCCCTGCTGGAAGTAGGCCGCGAAACGGTGCATATACTGGTCGTACGGCAGAATCGCTTCGGTTTCAGCACCGAAGAAATTGTTGTACCAGATACCGATCAGCGCCAGCAGCACCGGCAGGTTTTTCTCCGCCGGAGTGGTGGAGAAGTGTTTGTCCATGGCGTGCGCGCCAGAGAGCAGCTCAACAAAGTTGTCGAAGCCCACAGAAAGGATGATGGACAGACCGATTGCAGACCACAGGGAGTAACGACCGCCAACCCAGTCCCAGAACTCGAACATATTGGCGGTATCAATACCGAACTCGCCAACCGCTTTACCGTTAGTGGAGAGCGCTGCGAAGTGTTTGGCAACGTGCTTGTTGTCGCCAGCGGTCGCCAGGAACCAGTCGCGCGCGCTGTGGGCGTTAGTCATGGTTTCCTGAGTGGTGAAGGTTTTGGAAGCGACCAGGAACAGCGTAGTCTCCGGATTCACTTTCTTCAGCACTTCGGCAATGTGCGTACCATCGACGTTAGACACAAAATGCATGTTCAGGTGATTTTTGTACGGGCGCAGCGCTTCGGTCACCATGAACGGGCCGAGGTCTGAACCGCCGATACCGATGTTCACGACATCAGTAATGGCTTTACCGGTATAGCCTTTCCAGCTTCCGGAGATAATCGCTTCAGAGAAGGATTTCATCTTCTCCAGTACCGCGTTCACTTCCGGCATCACATCTTTGCCGTCAACGATGATTGGAGTGTTGCTACGGTTGCGCAGCGCCACGTGCAGCACGGCACGATCTTCAGTGCGGTTAATTTTCTCACCGGAGAACATGGACTTGATGGCGCCTGCCAAATCGGTCTCTTTCGCCAGATCCTGCAGTTTAGCCAGCGTCTCTTCAGTGATGCGGTTTTTGGAGAAATCCACCAGCATCAGATCGTCAAACGTAGCGGAAAATTTAGCGAAACGATCACTATCTTTCGCGAACAGATCCGCGATAGTAACGTCTTTCATCTCTTCAAAGTGTTTTTGTAGTGCCTGCCAGGCTGAGGTCTGCGTTGGATTGATGTTTTTCATTAGCAATACTCTTCTGATTTTGAGAATTGTGACTGAGATCGATTGTAACGCCAGTCACAGAAAAGTGTGATTGTTTTAATGCCATCGCCCTTGTATCCATCGAACCAGGGTAAAAAGTATAGATGTTATAAGCGCTGTTACTGAACGGAAACGCAGCATGAAAAATCCGCATAATCCCAGCGTTGACAGTGCAAGCTACACATTTTATTTATAAATACGGTATTTGCATTTGCGCCTGCACCGGTTTTCGTTCTGCCTTATGTGCCATGGTCGCTCTATTCATTCCCTGACACGAGGTAGTTATGACTGATGTAGTTGTCTCCAAGTTTGGCGGTACCAGCGTGGCGGATTTTGATGCCATGAATCGCAGCGCTGATGTGGTGCTTTCTGATGCTAACGTCCGTGTAGTGGTACTTTCCGCTTCCGCTGGAATTACCAACCTGCTGGTCGCACTGGCTGAAGGGCTGGAGCCAACCGAGCGCTTCGAAAAACTCGACGCTATTCGTCAAATTCAGTTCAATATTCTGGAACGCCTGCGTTATCCGAACGTAATTCGTGAAGAGATTGAACGTCTGCTGGAAAACATCACCACGCTGGCAGAAGCGGCGTCACTGGCGACCTCAACCGCCCTGACCGACGAACTGGTCAGCCACGGTGAACTGATGTCTACCCTGTTGTTCGTCGAAATCCTGCGTGAACGCAACGTGCAAGCACAGTGGTTTGACGTGCGTAAAGTGATGCGCACCAACGATCGTTTTGGTCGCGCAGAACCCGACGTCGCGGCGCTGGCTGAACTGGCAACGCTTCAGTTGGCCCCGCGTCTGAGCGAAGGTCTGGTAATCACTCAGGGTTTTATCGGCAGCGAAGGCAAAGGCCGCACCACCACGTTGGGGCGCGGCGGTAGCGATTATACAGCCGCCCTGCTGGCCGAAGCGCTGCACGCAACGCGCGTCGATATCTGGACCGATGTTCCTGGCATTTACACTACCGATCCGCGCGTTGTTCCTGCAGC
>NZ_SZWS01000057.1:0-1070 GCF_005281245.1 Citrobacter sp. wls826 | reverse complement strand
GCAACAACGCCCGCACCAACAGTACGGCCGCCTTCACGGATTGCGAAACGCAGACCGTCGTCCATCGCGATTGGGTGGATCAGGGTAACAACCATTTTGATGTTGTCGCCCGGCATTACCATCTCAACGCCTTCCGGCAGTTCGATGGTACCAGTCACGTCAGTAGTACGGAAGTAGAACTGCGGACGGTAGCCTTTGAAGAACGGAGTATGACGGCCGCCTTCGTCTTTGGACAGAATGTACACTTCAGATTCGAACTTGGTGTGCGGCTTGATAGAGCCCGGCTTAGCCAGTACCTGACCACGTTCGATTTCTTCACGTTTGATACCACGCAGCAGAACACCAACGTTCTCACCAGCACGGCCTTCGTCCAGCAGTTTGCGGAACATTTCAACGCCAGTACAGGTAGACTTAGCAGTCTCTTTGATACCAACGATTTCAACTTCTTCACCAACTTTGATGATACCGCGCTCTACACGACCGGTAACAACGGTACCACGACCGGAGATGGAGAATACGTCTTCGATAGGCAGCAGGAACGGCTTGTCAATCGCACGCTCTGGTTCCGGGATGTAAGAATCCAGGAAGCCAGCCAGTTCGATGATTTTCGCTTCCCACTCTGCTTCGCCTTCCAGCGCTTTCAGAGCAGAACCACGAACGATCGGAGTGTCGTCGCCCGGGAAATCGTACTGAGACAGAAGTTCACGAACTTCCATTTCTACCAGTTCCAGCAGCTCTTCGTCATCAACCATGTCGCATTTGTTCAGGAACACGATGATGTACGGAACGCCTACCTGACGACCCAGCAGGATGTGCTCACGAGTCTGCGGCATCGGGCCGTCAGTCGCAGCAACAACCAGGATCGCGCCGTCCATCTGCGCAGCACCGGTGATCATGTTTTTAACATAGTCGGCGTGGCCCGGGCAGTCTACGTGTGCGTAGTGGCGAGTCGGGGTGTCATATTCAACGTGAGAAGTGTTGATGGTGATACCACGAGCTTTTTCTTCCGGCGCGTTATCGATCTGGTCGAATGCACGAGCAGCACCGCCGTAGGTTTTAGCCAGTACGGT
>NZ_SZWS01000021.1:0-4780 GCF_005281245.1 Citrobacter sp. wls826 | reverse complement strand
TTCACTCCCCGGCCAGGGAGGCGTGAAGTTCGCTTATAACCCTGTTGACCTGGGTGCCTGTTATCAGGCCTGTACATTCATACTGCCGGGGTGTCCCCTTATGCCTCGGACACCACAGATAGTCCTGATGGTCAAAATCAAAGGCAGTGTCATCCCAGCAACCATTACAGCCATGTGAACTGAAAACACGCCACGGCGTATAAAACTCACTGTTCGGAATACTGAAACCACTTATCAGTACCACCGGTATTTGCGCGGCCCACGCCAGCCATGACAGCCCACTGGCCAGTCCCACAAAAAAGCTGGCATGCCTGAGAAGGTTAACCCGCTCCTGCAGCGGACGCGCCCCGGTAAAGTCCTCCGCCCCCCAGGGTATATGGTTCCAGACAAATCCGTGACCGTGGTGCGCTGACTTGTCAATACACAACACGCGGTAGCCCAGCGATTTCAGATGCGCCACCACTTCACTCCAGCCCGTACCATTATTCCAGTATTTCGCCTGACAGGTGGACTGCGTGGCAATACACACATAAGGTTCCTCAATTTCTCTGGGGGCTGACAGGTCGAGACGGGGTGGCGCTTCCCGGGGGTCTACGTTAAGGATATAACCCGCTGTACGATGAAAACCCACCTGTCGGAAATCTACTGGCTGATGGGTCGTGTTTTTCCCCCAGAAAAGCCCCACCCGATATGTGGCATAAGGCTTCTTCGTGTGCACCTCCTCCGGAGTGGAAAAACGTATCTGCGGATACTGGGGCGCCAGCAACTCAATAATATTACGGGCCATCGCACATTCCAGCTGACACTGATGCCGGGCCTGAAACCGTTCTGCATAAGGAAACCAGCCCAGCATATCGCCCAGCGTACCCACAGCAAATGAAATCAGTACATGGCGGTTTTTTAAGTCCAGCGTTTCATCCAGCACCGGTTTTTCTTCACCACGATGAAAAACCTGAATACAAAACCGCACAAAGTATTTTTTATTGCTGGTTACCCAGCCTTTATCCGCATCACAGCAAAAAATCACATTCCCCGAGTCTGCATCCAGAAGGCGGACATGCCACTGGCCCTCCGGAAGCAAAACCCGCGCGCCGTCATTAAAGTCATAACGAATATTTTCGGGGCCAGTCTGCGTGGGGGTATCCGGCGGGAGTACAAAAGGGTAATTCTGCATTAACTTTTCTCCTGTGTTTTACATAACACGAAGTACTCAACGCATCAGCTCAGAAACACCAGCTGAAACTCGCATTAGCATTACAGGGCATCCACCCTCCCTTCGGGTCATCCAGACAAGTCCGGACACTCTCCAGCTCCGAATTCCATACCAGCAGGGTGACCTGTCGCCATGTTCAGCACTAGGGTGGCTGACGGCGCGATACGCTTGCCGGTGGCTCCGGCACCGCGTTCCCTGTCGGGCCCGAGGCAACTGATGCGCGGTATCGCTAAGAACGGCGTTGATGGCTTCGCTGTAAACGTACTGCTCAGCACCACTATTGATAGTGGTATGGTCGGCCACGCCTCCGGCCATAACCTTCTGTTTCCCAAAGTTAATAGTAATGCGGGTGGTTTGCCCTCCATTCCGGGCAGCCTGTGTACCTCTGTTATCCACGATTTCACCGTCTACAGGTGAAATTATGGCATTAACCTCTGTTGCAAAAGTCATGGCCTGCATAGGTATACAGAACAGCCAAGGCTTAACGCCTTAATACCCACTGAGATGTTTTTTCATATCTTCAGTAATCTCCTGTTTGTCATGAGCGGGCAATCCCTTCCAGCAGTGCACTTCCTGCGTTCACCTCAGACATGAAGAGTTTTTTCTTTGCACACATAAACAGGGAGCATTCACGAACGGCACTGAACCAGTGTTTTGAACATAAATATTATTGAGGTATCGGAAGGTGAAATCCTGATAAAAATCTGATGACTTGCAGGAGCATAACCAAGAGGTGCGTATTTTTATGGAAGGAGATCACCCAATAACATCCATTGAGATCGGGTAATAACATTTAAGCAGATCGCTGAATAACATCGATGGAGATCACTTTTGACTCGTTTTGTTATTCGGTGATCTCCATCAATGTTATTGGAACTTCACAGGTATGTTGATCTGTATCTTTTGCCATTCCGGCACCGGAGAAATAAAAACGGCTCAGGTCATTGTGGCAGTTCTGGGGGCATCAAGTTACACATGGGCAGAAGCCACCTGGTCTCTGCAGCTTGAAGACTGGGTGATGAGTCATGTTCGCTGCTTCCAGTGGCTGGGTGGCGTTCCTGAACTTGTTGTCCCGGACAATCTGAAAAGTGCCACATCCCGGGCATGTAAATATGATCCTGACATTAATCCTACTTACCAGCAGATGCTTGAGCATTACAATGTAGCAGTTATGCCAGCACGCCCGCGTAAACCAAAAGATAAAGCCAAAGCAGAGGTTGGCGTTCAGGTCGTTGAACGCTGGATCATGGCCTGAATCAGACATGAGAGCTTTTACAGTCTTGTATCGCTTAACCAGCGCATCCGGGAGTTGCTGGAAAGACTGAATAACAAAGTCATGCAAAAGCTGGGACGTTCACGTGCAGAACTCTTCATCCAGCTTGATAAACCTGCACTGAAGCCACTTCCTGAGGCCAGTTACAGTTACACTCTAGTGAAAAAAGTCAGGGTTCATGCCGATTACCACGTGGAAATCGATAAACATTATTACTCGGCTCCATGCTCACTGTTAGGTCAACAACTGGAAGCATGGTTCTCCGGAGAACTGGTAAGACTCTTCAACCAGGGACAAGAAGTTGCTGTGCATCCACGTAAGCGTACTTATGGCTACAGTACCCGTCAGGAACACATGCCTGAAACACACCGGCAGCATGCCACCTGGACGCCAGAGCGTCTTCTGGAATGGGCGGCTCACATTGGCAGTGACACTCATAGCTATGTGCTTCATATACTGAACTCTTGTCCACATCCGGAGCAAAGCTATCGCTTCTGTCTTAGGCTCCTGAACCTTCATAAAAAATACAGTAAAGGCAGACTTAATGCAGCATGTGCAAGAGCGCTGAAAACAAAGGTGTGGCGTCTGGCTGGTATTAAATCGATCCTGGGAAAAGGTCTGGATAAACAGCCTGTTCAGGCTCCAAAACCCGACCTGCTATCTGCTATCCACAATGGAACATGAAAACGTTCGCGGCAGTAAGTATTACCACTGATGCGGGGGCCAATGATGAATCATCTTTACGAACAACTGACCACACTTAAACTCACCGGCTTCCGTGATGCGCTAAAAAAGCAACTGGCTCAGCCGGTTACATATCAGGATCTGGGCTTCGAAGAACGCCTGTCATTACTGGTAGCAGAAGAGCTAACCTGTCGTGAAAACAGGAAGGCAGAGCGTCTGATAAAACATGCACGGTTCAGACTCAATGCCGAGTTATCAAAGCTGGATTATCGAAGCGGTAGAGGTCTGGACAGGGCCCTCATCCGCTCACTCAGTCAGGGAAACTGGTTAACCCTGAAACAAAATGTATTGCTGACCGGGGTCACCGGCAGCGGTAAAACGTACCTGGCGTGTGCACTTGGTCATAATGCCTGCCGACAGGGATACAGGGTCTACTATTATCGCCTGAAAGCGCTGATGGAACAGTGCTATCAGGGACATGCGGATGGAAGATACAGCAAACTTCTGACCAGGCTGAATCATAGCAATCTGCTGCTTCTGGATGACTGGGGGCTGGAGCCCCTTTCATCAGAACAGCGTAGTGATCTGCTGGAAATAGTGGATCTGATGTACCAACGAGGCTCAATCATCGTTGTGAGCCAGTTGCCGGTGGAAAACTGGTACAAAATGATCGGAGACTCCACACATGCAGATACCCTCCTGGATCGGCTGGTTCATGGCAGTATTAAGATAGAACTTAAAGGAGAATCAATGCGGAAAATACGATCTCCATTGGCCGAAGGAGATCAGTGAAGGTAATTTAAAAACGGTTCTGTGAAAGTGACACGAACCGATCTCCATCGATGTTACCCCCCGCTCTCCTTCATGTTAATACGCAGTTGGACAACGTTTACTAACCATTCCCTGTGTGGGAACGCTGACGGCCAGTACTATTTCCACTGAGCTTGGCGATGGGAAACACTACGCCAGTAGCCGTGACTTCGCAGCGGCACCGGGGCTGGTTCCACGTCAGTACAGCACCGGTGGTCGAACAACGCTATTGGGGATCAACAAACGAGGCAACAAAAAGATCCGAACATTACTGGTCCAGTGCGCCAGAGTTTTCATACAAAAACTGGAACACCAGAAAGGCAAACTGGCGGACTGGGGCAGAGAATTACTGTGCAGAAAAAGCAACTTTGTTGTGACCTGCGCACCAGCAAACAAGCTGGCCAAGATAGCTTGGGCGCTTACGACGCGACAACAGACGTTTGCGTCGTAAATATCTACAACAATAAATCGTTTAAACAATAACTTATCTGGTTTTGCGAATACTGATCATTGATGATATAAACGGCCGACCGGCCTGTTGAAGAACCTGTATATCGGAATGGCTCACCTGAAGCCGTATAATTTTTCTGAGGTTCATCAGGCGCGGAACTCATCGTGGCGCGATTCAGACGCCGGATAGATTTAAGCAAGCCAATGATATCGTCGAAAATCAGTATTGCAAAAACGGGAGTGACCATAGATTCGATATCCAAACTGCCCCCTCCTTCGTCTGCCTCCAGCCGCCGAGAGAGTGACCGGCTGTTGCGATGCGATTCTCTGCACATCAACTCTTTCCGGCA